>NZ_QROM01000013.1:2282-55244 GCF_003474365.1 Collinsella sp. AF38-3AC | reverse complement strand
CCGCGGCGGCCCGCGCTGCATGAGCATGCCCTTCTGGCGCGAGGACCTCTAAGTCTTTTCGTTTCCGGTGCGGTCTCCCTACAACCGCACCGGTTTCGCCCGTCAAACGGGTAGCATTACGTAAGTAATTAAGGAATTCATTTCTTCGAAAGGAAACGAACCATGGGTGTTAACCTCTCCGGCCGTAGCTTCCTCAAGCTTCTCGACCTCACCACCGAGGAGATCGAGTACCTGCTCAAGCTCTCCAAGAACTTCAAGGATATGAAGCGCGCTGGCGTTCCGCACCGCTATCTCGAGGGCAAGAACATCGTCCTGCTCTTCCAGAAGACCTCCACTCGTACCCGCTGCGCCTTCGAGGTCGGCGGCATGGATCTGGGCATGGGCGTCACCTATCTCGATCCCGGTTCGTCCCAGATGGGCAAGAAGGAGTCCATCGAGGACACCGCCCGCGTTCTCGGCCGCATGTATGACGGCATCGAGTTCCGTGGCTTTGCCCAGGACGACGTCGAGGAGCTCGCCGCTAAGTCCGGCGTGCCCGTGTGGAACGGCCTGACCACTGAGTGGCACCCCACTCAGATGCTCGCCGACATCCTGACCGTCCAGGAGAACTTCAACTACGACATCAAGGGCAAGACCCTCGTCTTCATGGGTGACTGCAAGAACAACGTCGCTCGCTCCCTCATGGTTGTCTGCTCCAAGCTCGGCATGAACTTCGTGGCCTGCGGCCCCGAGGAGTGCATGCCCGCTGACGACGTCATCGAGGCCTGCAAGCCCATCGCCGAGGCCAACGGCTGCACCATCAAGCTGACCACCGACGTCAAGGACGGCGTCACCGGTGCCGACGTCATCTACACCGACGTGTGGGTCTCCATGGGCGAGCCCGACGAGGTCTGGGCCGAGCGCATCGCTCAGCTCACCCCGTATCGTGTCACCTCCGAGGTCATGGCTATGGCCAACCCGGGTGCCATCTTCCTGCACTGCCTGCCCAGCTTCCACGACACCAACACTACGATTGGCGCCGAGAAGTGCGAGCAGTTCGGCATCACCGAGCAGGAGGTTACCGACGAGGTCTTCGAGAGCCCCGCTTCCAAGGTCTTCGACGAGGCCGAGAACCGCATGCACACCATCAAGGCTGTCATGTACGCTACGCTCAAGTAAGAGCATCTAGCATCTCGCTCGGGGTGCATTGCTGCGCACCCCGAGCGCTTTTGTCTGGTAAAAATCTCGCACCGAGCGACATGCACGGCACGGAAGAGCCGCTTTGGGCGAGATCAGTAAATGATTTATGAAGGGGGGATGAGAACTATGACTGAGACCGCTAAGAAAAAGCGCGGTATGCCTTCATCGTTCACCATTCTTCTTGCTCTGCTGGCAATTGTCGCGGTTGTTACCGTTATCGTTTCCGGTACGTCCGGCGGCGCGGTTACCGCTGCCCGCCTGAGCGATTTCTGCACCGCCCCGGTCAAGGGCTTCGCTGACGCTCTGCCCGTCTGCCTTTTCGTTATGATCCTCGGCGGCTTCCTCGGCATGATGACCGAGACCGGCGCCCTGGACAACGGCATTGCCGTTCTGGTGCAGAAGCTTAAGGGCAATGAGATCATGCTCATTCCCGTGCTGATGCTCATCTTCTCCCTCGGTGGTACCACCTATGGTATGTGCGAGGAGACCGTTCCCTTCTACGCCCTGCTCGCCGCCACCATGATGGCTGCTGGCTTCGACCCCATGGTCGGCGCCGCTACCGTCCTGCTCGGCGCTGGCTGCGGCTGCCTCGGCTCCACGGTTAACCCGTTCGCCGTCGGCGCTGCCGTCGACGCTCTGACCGGCGTTGGCATTGAGGTCAACCAGTCCATCATCATCGGCCTCGGTGCCGTCCTGTGGATCGTTACCACCGCCATGTCCATCGTCTTCGTTATGAGCTATGCCAAGAAGGTCAAGGCCGACAAGGGCTCCACCATCCTTTCGATGCAGGAGCTCAAGGACGCCGAAGAGGCTCACGGCAAGGCTGCTTCCGAGGTTAACAAGGAGGTCAAGCTCACCGGTCGTCAGAAGGGTGTTCTGATCGCCTTTGCCTTCACCTTCGTCGTCATGATCGTCGGCTTCATCCCGCTGGCCGACCTCAACGAGGGCGTCGCCAACTTCTTCGATGCTGGCGCTGTCTATGACGCCGACGGTAACGCCATCGTTCAGGGCTGGTCTGCCCTGATCACCGGCCTGCCCATTGGCCAGTGGTACTTCGACGAGGCTTCCACCTGGTTCTTCCTCATGGCTATCCTGATCGGTATCATCGGTGGCCTGTCCGAGAAGCAGATCGTCAACACCTTCATCACCGGCGCTGCCGACATGATGTCCGTTGTCCTCGTCATCGCTCTCGCCCGTGGTATCTCCGTCCTCATGGCTAGCACCGGCCTCGACGTCTACGTCCTCGACGCTGCCGCCAATGCTCTGGCTGGTCTGTCTGGCGTGATCTTCGCTCCCATGAGCTTCCTGGTCTACTTTGGCCTGTCCTTCCTGATCCCCTCGACCTCCGGTATGGCTACTGTCTCCATGCCCATCATGGGACCGCTGGCTGTTAAGCTCGGCTTCTCGCCCGAGGTCATGGTCATGATCTTCTCCGCCGCCATCGGCGTCGTGAACCTGTTCACCCCGACCTCTGGCGCCATCATGGGCGGTCTTGCCCTGGCCAAGATCGAGTGGACGACCTGGCTCAAGTTTGCTCTTAAGCTCATCGTCGCTCTCTCCGTCGTCTGCGCCGTCATCCTGACCATCGCTTGCGTGATGCTCTAAGTACCCCTTGGGTACCCCACGGAAACCATGACGATCCTGTAAAGGATCACCTGGTCATCGTCTGTCCGGTGGGGTAACCCCACCGGTAGACTCCTACCTTTAGCCTCCTCCCGTTCCGTGCGCGGGGGGAGGCGCACTTATGTTGCGCGGTTCTACGAACCGCGCAACCAGTCGACGCTGCGCGCCGTCCAGAACGACAATTTGTCATTCAAAAGGCAAGGCATGACCAAAAGGTCTATGCCTTGCCTTTTTCATGCCAACTTGTTCGTTCTGGGCGGCGCTCGCTGACGTTGCATCTTTCTGCGACGTTTCTATTGTTGGTGCAAGGTGGTGCCGTCCCAAATAGACTACCCGGGTTCCTTTCGGTTGCGTGGTGGCGTGTTTGGTTGGTGCCTGTTGATGGTCTGGGTATCGGGGAGGGCGGGCTCCGTTATAATCGCCTAGAACATTAAATGGAAACGGGACGGGAGCCATACATGCGCCAGGGTTTCGACAATGCGAAGTATATCGCGCTGCAGGCTGCTCATATTAAGGAGCGCATCTCGCAGTTTGGCGGCAAGCTGTATTTGGAGTTTGGCGGCAAGCTGTTCGATGACTATCATGCCAGCCGCGTGCTGCCGGGCTTTGAGCCGGACAGCAAGTTTCGCATGCTCAAGAGCATCGCCGATGACGTCGAGGTCATCATTGCAGTCAATGCGAACCATATCGAGAAGAACAAAGCCCGTGGCGACTTGGGTATTACCTATGATGAAGACGTCCTGCGCCTGGTCGATCTGTTCCGAGGGAATGGATTTGCCGTTGCCGCCGTGGTAATCACGCAGTATGCCGGCCAGCCCGCTGCCGATGTCTTCCGCAATCGTCTGAACGCGCTCGGTATTCCCGCCAAGCTGCATTATCCCATCGAGGGCTATCCGCACGATGTCGATCTGATTGTTTCTGACGAAGGCTACGGCAAGAACGAGTTTGTCGAGACCACGCGTCCGCTCGTTGTCGTGACGGCACCCGGCCCTGGCTCGGGCAAGCTCGCTACTTGCCTCTCGCAGCTGTATCACGAGCATGAGCACGGTACCGCCGCTGGCTATGCCAAGTTCGAGACCTTCCCGGTCTGGAATCTTCCTCTGACGCATCCGGTCAATATCGCCTACGAGGCCGCCACGGCAGACCTTGACGATGCCAACATCATCGATTCGTTCCATCTTGAGGCTTACAACAAGACCACGGTCAATTACAACCGTGATGTTGAGGCATTCCCGGTTGTTCGCGCCCTTATGGAAAAGATTCTGGGCGAGAGCCCCTATCAGAGCCCTACGGACATGGGCGTCAACATGGTTGGCTTTGCCATTACCGACGACGATGCCTGCCGTGATGCCTCCAAGATGGAGATCGTGCGCCGCTATTTTGCCGCAGTTGAAAGCGTGCGCCGTACCGGCGTGGGCGACGAACAGGTCGATCGTCTCAAACTCATCATGAAAAAGGCCGGCATCGATAAGAACTATTCGCCGGCGCGCTCGGCTGCCCTCACCAGAGAGCAACTGACGGGCGGTCCCGTGGGCGCCATGGTCATGCCGGACGGTTCTGTTGTGACCGGTAAGACCTCAACGCGCCTGGGTGCCGCGAGCTCGCTGATCATGAACGCCCTCAAGCATGTCTCGGGCGTGGACCTAGAGCTCGAAGTCATCAGCGACGAGGCGATCGAGCCCATCAGCAAGCTCAAGACGCATTTCCTGGGTAGCAAAAACCCTCGCCTCCATACCGACGAGACGCTTATGGCGCTGTCGATCACCTCGGCTACGAGCGAGACTGCCGCCCGTGTCCTTTCGGGCCTGGAGCAGCTCCGCGGCTGCGACGCCTTCTTTAGCGTTATCATCTCGCCGACTGATGAGACGGTGCTGCGCAAGCTGGGCATCAATGTGTGCTGCGAGCCTAAATTCGAGCGTCGTGGATTCTTTCACCGCTAAAACGAGACGATTGGTCTGATTGGGCCGCATGGGGTATATGCCCTATGCGGCTTAATTAATCAACATTGCCTTTGTTTGGGTTAAAAATAGCCCGTTTACCTGCCTATAAGTGATTTGAGCGGTATACAATAACGCTGATGTAACATCCTTTGCGGGATACGCCGGTCGCGCACGGCGCGTTAAATGCTCGTGCTCGGTTTGAGGAGGCTGCTATGGCGGGCAAGGGTCGTGCGAGTGTCAACGATATGAAGCGTGTCGAGGTGCTGGTGTTGATGGAGATCGACCGGCAAACCGAAGACAATGGCGGGCCGTATGGTTTCTCGCGCAAAACGCTTGCCGAGTGCGTGGGGGTTTCGCCGTATCGTGCCCGCGCCGCAATCGATCGCTTGGATTCCGAAGGCATGATTGATGTCGTCTCGCGTTATAGCGATGACGGCGGTCAGCTTGCAAATGGCATTTGCCTCACCGAACGTGGCGAGTGGTATCTTGAGGGCGTCCGTACCGGTATGCTCGTTCAAGAAATGCTTGAGGACGAGGTTGCTGATCGATAGCAGCGTGTAGTCCTTGCCATAACAGCGCCGCCTGGGAAACCGGGCGGCGTTTTGTTTCAAGATTGAGAAATGCAATCGCACGCGAGAAAAATTGCGAACGGTCCGCGGGGCGAGTATTACAATCAAGATCCGTAAGATGTGTATGGACAACTTCTACGGGAAGTGCAGGTAACTCAATATGACCAAGCATGTGTTCGTAACCGGTGGCGTGGTTTCGTCCCTGGGCAAGGGTATTACCGCGGCCTCGCTGGGCCGTCTGCTCAAGTCGCGTGGCTACAAAGTAACGATGCAAAAGGCCGACCCGTATCTGAACGTCGACCCCGGTACCATGAGCCCCTTCCAGCATGGTGAGGTCTTCGTTACCGAGGACGGTTACGAGTCCGACCTGGACCTGGGTCATTACGAGCGCTTTATTGATGAGAACCTGACCCGCGATTCCAACTTTACGACCGGTGCCATCTACAAAAGCCTAATCGCCCGCGAGCGTCGCGGCGACTTTTTGGGCGGTACCGTGCAGGTGATTCCTCACGTCACCAATGCCATTAAGGACAAGTTTCGCCGCATCGAGGAGCAGACCGGCTCCGATGTAGTCATCACCGAGCTAGGCGGCACGATCGGCGACATCGAGTCCCAACCGTTTGTCGAGGCCATCCGTCAGTACCGCAAGGAGGCCGGCCCCGAGAACGTCTGCTATATCCACGTGTCGCTCGTTCCCTATATTGCCGCCGCCCACGAGGTCAAGACCAAGCCCACACAGCACTCCGTCAAAGAGCTCCGCAGCTTTGGTATCCAGCCCGACATCATCGTGCTACGCTCCGATCACCATATTGACGACGCCATCCGCGGCAAGATCGCGAGTTTCTGTGACGTCGACACCGACTGCGTCTTTACCAACGAGGACTGCGCGAGCATTTACGATGTTCCGCAGCTGCTCGCCGAGCAGGACTTTGACCTGCGCATTTGCGAGCGCCTGGGTCTGGATCCGCGTGAGCGCGACATGAGCGAGTGGAACGAGTTCCTGCGCAAACAGAATCACGCCAACCATCACGCCGACAAGGTAAAGATCGCCGTCGTGGGCAAGTACACGCAGCTGCCCGATGCGTACCTGTCGGTTATCGAGGCCCTGCACCATGCGGGCGTCTTCTACGATCGCCATGTGGACGTCCAGCTGGTCGACGGCGAGAGCCTCGACGAGCAGAATGTCTCCGAGGTTCTGGGCGACGCCTCGGGCATCCTGGTCCCCGGCGGCTTTGGCAAGCGCGCCCTGGAGGGCAAGATCCTCGCGGCCGAGTTTGCCCGTGAGCACAAGATTCCGTATCTGGGCATTTGCCTGGGTATGCAGGTGGCCGTGTGCGAGTTCGCCCGCAACGTCGTCGGCCTTGCCGGCGCCAGCTCCTCTGAGTTCGATCCGGACGGCCCGTTTAGCGTCATCGATCTGATGAGCTCGCAGGAGGACGTGACCGAGAAGGGCGGCACCATGCGCCTGGGCGCCTATCCGTGCAAGCTCGCCGCCGATACCCTTGCTCGCGAGGCATATGGCGAGGAACTCGTCTACGAGCGTCACCGTCACCGCTTTGAGTTCAACAACGCCTTCCGCGACCAGCTCGAGGACGCCGGCTTGGTTATCTCTGGCCTCTCGCCCGACGAGCGCTTGGTCGAGATGGTCGAGCTGCCGCGCGATGTGCATCCGTGGTATGTGGCAACCCAGGCTCACCCCGAGTTCAAGAGCCGTCCGACCAACCCGCAGCCGCTGTTCCGAGAGTTCGTGCGTGCCTCGATCGGTCGGCACGAGGGTGTCGATCGCCTGCAGGTGACGCCCATGAACCTCGCTACGGACTAAGGGTGCCGGCGAACAAAGAACATACCGGAGCTACTCCCTCGTCGCTCGCCGTGGCGGCGGGGGAGTATCTCGATTACCTCGCGGTCGAGCGGGGTTTGGCGCGCAACACGATTGCGGCCTATCGTCGTGACCTGACGACGTACTGCGTCTATCTGGAGCGGGCGGGCATCATGTCTTTTGAAGAGGTGACCCGTCAGGTCGTGGAGGGCTTTGTCGCCGACCGTCGCGATGGGGGCTATTCCGATGCCTCGGTGGAGCGTGCGCTTGCGGCAGTGAAGGGCCTGCATGCCTTTTTGGTGCGCGATGGGGCTGTGGCCCAAAATCCAACGGCGGCGTTGCGCCTGCCTAAAAAGGCTGAGCGTTTGCCGGAGTATCTATCGGTGGAGGATGTCTCGGCGCTGCTCGATCAAGACTTCCCCGAGGGCGAGATGGGCTTGCGCGACCATGCCATCTTGGAAGTGCTCTACGGATGCGGTTTGCGTGTGAGCGAGTTGGTGGGGCTCGATGTGGGCGATATCCATATCGACGATGGCTTTGTGCTCGTTCGCGGTAAGGGCTCAAAGGAACGCCTGTCCCCGCTGGTGGGAAGCGCGGCGCGAGCTCTGACGCTCTATGTAACTGAGGGGCGTTCTCGCTTGGCGGCCCATGCCCGCGGAACCGAGACCTCGGCGGTCTTTTTAAATAAGAACGGCCGCCGTCTGTCGCGCCAGGGCATCCATGCCATCTGTGAGCGCTATGGGCGCCAGGTGGGGCTGGTGGGGCTCCATCCCCATACGCTGCGTCACTCCTTTGCCACCCATATGCTTGCTGGCGGCGCAGACCTCCGTGTGCTACAGGAGATCTTGGGACATGCCGATATATCGACCACGCAGGTCTACACGCATGTCGATCGTACGCAACTGACCGAGGTCTATCTGGCGGCGCATCCGCTGGCGCATCGTTAGCACATCGCTGACCTGCAAATTAATAGGTGTTTGGGAACGGGCCCCAGATTGCCGCGGCGTGCTTTTGCGCGTGCATGGGCAATCTGGGGCCCGTTCTATTTTTCGCCACATGTCGTCGCGGTGGTGGGCCGCACGTGCCTTGGGTGGGGGAGTTTGGGGGCGATGTGAACGGCATGTAAAGGGACGCAAAAATCGCCTCAAGGTCAACTTGAAGGTTGAGGATGAACGGCGGGGTGCCACAGGTGGCATCCCGCCGTTGCTGTAAACACAACATATTGTGTTTTCGAACATATGATTGGGGGTGTTTTGCAATATATGGTGGGTGGAGTGGTGGGGCGGAGTGGGGGAAGAGGTGGGGAAAGGTGTTGAAAAATGGGGCAGTTCCCCATATTATTAATGACGTCGACAGGCGGGGTGGTTCCCCGCGTACGTGCCATCTGAGTAACCGAGGGGAGGGCGCACATGGGAATGACTGGCGCATACGAGCGCAATCTCGATGCAAAAGGCCGTCTGTCCCTGCCTGCACCCCTTCGCGAGGAGCTTGGAGAGCACGTTCGCGTGTTCAAAGCCCTGGATGTCGATGCTCTGTACGTGTTCTCTGCCGAGGCCTTCGATAAGTGGGTCGAAGGACTCTTCGCGGGTCGTGAGGGCCACGAGGGTTTTAACCCGCGCGACATCAACGACCAGAAGCTCATGAGGGCGATCAACAAGCGCACCACGTCGATGGACGTGGACAGCGCCGGTCGTATCGGTCTTTCCGAGTCTCTCCGCAAGCAGGCGAACCTCGACCGCGAGGTCACGGTTGTGGGCAACTACGACCACCTTGAGGTTTGGGATCGCGCCGCGGCCGATGAGGACGATGACGACGAGGCCCTGCTGGACCTCTTCTTCTCGTAAGGGCAAGGCACGGGTAACGGATGGAGCGTGGGATCTTGACACAAGAATATCGGCATGAACCTGTCATGCTCGGCGAAGTGCTTGAGTCGCTGCGGCTAAAGAGCGGCTCCGTTGTCTGCGATTGCACCCTTGGCGGTGCCGGCCATTCGGTAAAGATGGCTGCGCAGGTGGGGGAGACGGGCCTTTTGCTCGGCGTCGATCAGGACGACATGGCCCTCGAGGCCGCTGGCGCCCGTCTGGACCGCGAGGTTCCCGGCGTTCCGCACCAGCTGCTGAAGGGCAACTTCGGCGACTTGGACGAGCTGCTTTGCTCGGCCGAGGTGCCCGGGGTCGATGGCTTCCTGTTCGATTTGGGCGTTTCGTCACCGCAACTCGATATCCCTGGCAGGGGCTTTTCGTATAACGAGGACGCCCCATTGGACATGCGGATGGATCCGGGTAATAACACCTTAAACGCAGCTGAGGTCATCAACACCTATAACGAACACGACCTCGCCCGGATTCTACGCGTCTACGGCGAAGAGAAGTTCGCCTCGCAGATCGCGCGCGAGATCGTGCGCCGCCGCGAGCAAGAACCGATCGAAACCACCGGCCAATTTGTCGAGATCATCAAGGCGGGTATCCCGGCCGCCGCTCGTCGGCATGGCGGACACCCGGCCAAGAAAAGTTTCCAGGCCATTCGCATCGAGGTCAATCACGAACTCGATGTGCTCGAACGAGGGCTTGATGCCGCCACCAGGTGGCTCAACCCGGGCGGACGTATCTGCGTCATCTCGTATCACTCGCTCGAGGACCGTATCGTAAAGAACCACTTTAAGGAGATGAGCCAGGGGTGCACGTGTCCGCCGGAGATTCCGGTGTGCGTGTGCGGCAACGTGCCGATACTCAAGGCCATCACTCGCAAACCCTTGGTTGCCCAGCCTGATGAGGTTGAGCGCAACCCTCGGGCGAGATCAGCCAAAATCCGCGTGGCGCAGCGTCTGTAGGCGCGACCGCGCGATATTGGACCTCCCGCTCGCACCATAAACGAAGCTTAAACACACTACCAACGTACTCGGGATGGGAGGCGGCATATCATGGGCTACAACACTTCAAGCGCAGCACTTGCCTATGATATGAACGCCATGCCCGCCTATCGTGAGACGCCGCAGGCCCCCGTTGCTCCCCGTGAGCAGCGCACGCCGCGCTTTGATGTCTACACGGGCGCGGGCCGTCAGGCAAACCAGGCGGTAAGCCCGGTTTTCATGAGCGTTCTTAAAACGTTTTGCATCATTGCGGCTATCTTCATGACGATCGGCGTCGCCCGCGTGGCGCTCGCCGGCGTTACGGCCCAGGTGCTCAACAGCAACGCCGAGCTAACCAACACGCTCGAAAAGGCGACCGATGAGAGCTCCGACCTGGAGGTCATGCATTCGGTCTATGGCGCCGACACGCGCATTCGCGACCTTGCGGGCGCTTATGGCATGGTGGAGCCCAGCGAGAGCGTTACACTTGACTTTTCGCAGGATGCAGCCGCGGGCGCCAACGCGACCGCGACCGCTCAGTAGCAAGACGGTAGCTGAGTATGACAAATGACTATCGCCGCGGTTCCGATGGGGGCCGCGGTTCTGGACGTCCCTCGTCGCGGGGACGTTCTGGTTATCAAGGAACGGGTCGGCAATCTTACAACGCCGGGCGGTCCCGTGGCAACGACCCGGCGTCGCGACTTCGCGGCTCGGGCGGCCCTCAAGTGCATAACACCAGGTCGCGCAAGAGTTCGTCGACCGAATGGCTCACAGGCACGCCGCTGCCTCGCCGCAAAGCCGTCATGGGATTCATTGGGCTTGGCTTGGGCTTGGGCGTCTTTCGCCTTGCCGACTATCAAATTGTCGAAGCCGATAAACTGCGCGAGCGTGCCGATGCGCGGCGCCTGCTTGCGCAGACCCTCTATGCCAAACGTGGCACCATCTACGACCGCAACGGTAACGTGCTGGCGTCGTCGGTCGAATGTCGCAACATCGCCGTGAACCCGCAGCTTGTCGAGGATGTTGACAAGACGGTGTCGGCGCTGGTCAAGGCAACTGGAATCGATAAAAAGACCTGCCGTAAGCTCGTCGAGTCCGATGGAACCTGGGTGTATATCAAGCGCCAGGTGGACGAAGACGATGCTGCGGCGCTGGAGAAGAAGAACCTGCCCGGCGTGCTTTTTGAGCAGGCCATGAAGCGCGTATATCCATACGGCAATCTGGCATCGCAGGTGCTGGGTGTAGTGAATGTAGACAACGACGGCTTGACGGGTCTCGAAAAGCAATACAACAAGCTTCTGACCGGCACGAACGGTTCTCTCGTACGCGAGCGCGCGAGGGACGGCAGCTATATCGCGGGCGGTGCCTATAAAAAGGTGGCTGCGGTCGACGGCGTTGATATCGTGACGACGCTCGATGTCAATATCCAGCGTACGGCTGAGGACGCTCTGGCAGAGGCTGTCGAGAAGACAAAGGCCAAGAACGGCTCGGCTTTGGTCGCCGACCCCACGACCGGCGAAATTCTCGCCGCCTGCTCGTATCCGACCTACGACCAGACCGATTTGGAAAACGCCAAGACCGAGGATATGAACCTGCGCCTGGTAACCGACGCCTACGAGCCCGGCTCGGTCTTTAAGACACTCGTGGCGGGCGCCGGCTTCGACTTGGGCGTAGTGCGATCGAGTACGTCGTTTGAGGTGCCGGCGAGTATCAAGGTGGGCGACGATACCGTCACCGATGCCGACAAGCGCGACTATGCCATGACCATGGATGTGCGCGAGATGATGCGCCGTTCGTCCAACGTGGGCTTTGTCCTGGTGGGGCGCAAAATCGGTGCCGACGACTTTGCCGCCTATGTGGACAAGTGGGGCATCGGTCACAGCTCGGGTGTCGATTTTCCGGGCGAGAGCCTGGGTATCGTCAAGGAGCGTGACCAGTATGACGGCGCCACGCTGGGCTCGATGAGCTTTGGGCAGGCGCTGTCTGTCTCGCCGATTGAGATCGCACGTGCCGTGGGCGGCATCGCCAACGGCGGCGTGATGATGACCCCACACTTCTATAAGTCCAGCAAAGGCGACGAGAAGGACTGGGGCGAAGGCGAGCGCGCGATTTCGGAGGACGCCGCATCGCAGGTGACATCGTGCATGCAGACGGTCGTGTCCGAGGGAACGGGCGTTGGCGGCGCGGTTGACGGCTATGACGTGGCGGGCAAGACCGGTACGGCCGAACGTGCCGACGAGAACGGCGGCTACCTCAAGGAGAACTACATGTCGTCCTTTATGGGCTTTGCGCCGGCGCAATCGCCCAAGGTGCTGTGCTATATCACGCTCGACGGAACGCCGAGCGGCTCAGATGCCGCTGCTGTGCCGTTCCAGTCCATTATGGCCAACGCGCTCGACGTGCTGGGTATCCCGCGCACGAAGTAGGGGGTTACAATCTTTGGGGCGTGGTTTGTTGTCCCATATGAGGGGTGTTCACATGCCCTGCACCACGCATGCGCGGCGCTGGGATACAATACGCCGATAGCATTATTAGGTTTACAGGGGAGCTGCAATGATAGAGATCGCCGTCAACAACCTCGCGGCCGCAACAGGGACCCGAACCGTGACGGGAGAAGTCGATCGGGTATGCCGCGGGTGTGTTATCGACTCGCGCCAGGTCGAGGAAGGGACGATTTTCGTCGCCTTTCCCGGTGAAAACGTCGACGGCAATGATTTTGCTTCCCGTGCCGTCCAGTCGGGTGCCGGCGCCGTCGTGATGACGCGCGAGCCCGAGGCCGAGCTGGTCTCGCTGGCGCAAGACAAGGGCTGTGCCATCCTGCGGACCGATGATCCCGAGGAGTTTATGCTCCGTTTGGCGCACGCGTATCGCCTGGAGCTTGGCTGCCTGGTCGTTGGCATTACCGGTTCCATCGGCAAGACGACGACCAAGGACGTGCTCGCCGCTGTACTCGCCAAGCGCTATCGTGTCTGGGCCACCAAGGGCAATTTCAATAACCTGATCGGCATGCCGCTCACGGTGCTTTCCGCCCCGGCCGATACCGAGGTCCTGGTGCTCGAGATGGGCATGAACCATTTCCACGAGATCGAGCGCCTGTCCCAGTCCGCCAATCCCAACCTTGCCATTGTGAGCAAGATCGGTACCTCTCATATCGGTATTTTGGGCAGCCGCGAGAACATCGCCCGCGCTAAGGCCGAGATTGTCCAGGGCATGTGCGCCGCCGGCGACTATTTGCCGCTGCTGGTTTTGGGCGGCGAGGACGACTTTACGCCGTTCATTCGCGATACGTTCGCCCAGCCCGCTGGTATCGACGTGATGCTGGCCGGCGTCTCGGACGATGATGAGATCCGTGCCCGCGACATTCGTGTTGATGACGAGGGCCGTCCGGTCTTTACGCTCGATTTTGGCCAGGGCGAGACGATCGATACCATGCTTGCCATCCCCGGCGTGCAGTCCGTTCCAAATGCCGTTAAGGCCGCCGCGGTTGCCTATCGCCTGGGTGTGACGCCCGAGCAGATCGATGCTGCCTTTAGGGGCCTCGCAATCACCGGTCACCGCCAGGAGATCAAGCGCGCCAAGAGCGGTGCCCGCGTCATCGATGACTCCTATAACGCTAGCGCCGAATCGATGGCTGCCGGTCTCGATCTACTGTGCTCGCTTTCGTGCACGGGGTCTCGCATGGCGATCCTGGGCGAGATGGGCGAGATGGGCGATGAGGCTCCTCGCATGCATGAGCTCGTGGGCGCCTATGCCGCCGCCAAAAAGCTCGACATGCTGGCGTGCGTGGGTGGTGAGCTGGCCCAGCTTATGGCCGATGCCGCGCGCATGATGGGCATGGACGAGGACCGCATCCAGGTGTTCTCCGATTATCAGCAGGTGCTCGACCGCATGGGCGGCGCGCTTGAAAAACATGATGTTGTACTGGTCAAGGGTTCCCGCTTTGTTGAGCTCGACCGCTTTGTGGAAGGTGTGTGCTAGCCCATGTTCGGCAATCCCTCGTATCCAACGTATCAGGCTTTTTTGGGGCTTGGCATCGCCGCCGCCATTGCGCTGCTGCTCATGCCGTGGTGGATCAAGCTGCTCAAGGTTGAGGGTATCGGCCAGCAGGTTCGTGCCGACGGCCCCAAGCGTCATTTGGTTAAGCAGGGAACGCCCACCATGGGTGGCGTTGTCATCCTCGTCGCGATCTCGCTGACCTGCCTGCTGATGGGCAAGCTCACCACCGAACTCGTGCTCGTGCTGCTCGCCACGCTGGCGACCGGCGTGCTGGGCCTGATCGACGACCTGACTTCCGTTACGCATGGGCGCTCGCTCGGTCTGACGCCCCATGCCAAGATGATCGGCCTAACCATTATCTGTGTCACCTTTACGGTACTTGCCGTCAACTGGTGCGGCGTCGCCCCCGAGATTCGTTTTCCCGGTGGGTTGACGATCGACCTTGGCGTGCTTTCGACTACCATCTGCGGCTATTCGTTCCCGTGGCTCTATATTGTCTTTTGCTGGCTGATGATTGCCGGTCTTTCTAATGCCGTGAACCTGACCGATGGCCTTGACGGCCTTGCTGGCGGCACCTCCATGATCGCCATGCTCGCCATGGCTGCCATGGCGTTTTTGCACGGAGACGTGAACCTGTCCATCTTCTGCACCGCGTGTGCCGGTGCTTGCTTGGGCTTTCTGTGGTTCAACTGCTATCCGGCGAGCATCTTTATGGGCGATACCGGATCGCTTGCCCTGGGCGCCGCGTTTGCCTGCACGTCCATCATGACCAACACCGAGGTCGTCTCCCTCATCATCGGCGGCCTGTTTATCGTTGAGACCCTTTCGGTCATGATTCAGGTTGTCTACTTCCACTTTACGCACAAGCGCGTCTTCCTTATGGCGCCCATCCATCATCATTTCGAAAAGAAGGGCTGGGCCGAGACCAAGGTCGTCATCCGTTTTTGGATTATCGCTGCGGCCTTTGGTGCCGTTGGCCTTGCTCTGTTCTTCCAGTTGGGATAGTGGTCTTTCATGCCTCTTGCTGATGTCTTTAGCCTGCTCGTTTTGGGTCAGGGCAAATCCGGTCTCGATGTCGCCCGCTGGGCGCTGGCGCATCCCGAGCGCGTAAGCGCCGTTACCGTGTATGGCGGTGGCACGTCTGAGCCCAATGACGCCACGCGTGCGCTCGAGGCTGCTGGTGTGTCGTTTGTCTATGGGACCGAACAGGTCGAGGGCGCCTATGACGTATGCGTGACGTGCCCGGGCATCTCGGAGTTCTCGGGCTTCTTTAAGGCCGGGCACGAGCATGCCGCCCAGATTATGGGTGAGCCCGAGTTTGCCTATCGCCTGTCGCCCGATAACTGGATTGCCATTACGGGCACCAACGGCAAGACGACCACCACGTCGCTGACTGATTATCTGCTCAAGGCTGCCGGCGAGGCCAGCGTAGCTGTCGGCAACATCGGCGAGCCGCCGGTCAACGAGATTGACGGCCGAGCCCACAACGAGTGGTTTGTGGCTGAGCTCTCGAGCTATCAGATTGCTACGACCACCGAGCTCCACCCTCGCGTGGCGGTGCTGCTCAACATCACTCCAGACCACTTGGGCTGGCATAAGAGCCATAAGAACTACGCGCTTGCCAAGGTCAAACTGTTTGACAATATGGGCGATGACGATCTGGTGGTTGTCGACGTCGAAGACGCCGGCATTCACGAGTTCGATGAGTACATCTACACGCCGGGTCGTCGCATCTGCAAGGTTGCCTTTGACGAGCCTGAGGGCGAGGATGTCGCCTTTGTGCGCGATGGCAAGATGATCGTGCGCCTGAAGGGCGTCGAGACCCCGCTCATCGCTACATCCGAGCTCAAGATCTCGGGTCATCACAATGTTATCAATGCCCTGTGCGCTGCCACGGCTGCCCTGGCAGTCGGTGCCGATGTCGATGGTGTCTGCCGCGGCCTGGCCTCGTTCCAGCCGCTCGAGCACCGCGTGGAGCCGTGTGGCGAGATTGACGGCGTGCGCTACGTCAACGATTCCAAGGCGACCAACACCGATGCGGTCGAGAAGGCCCTGACGGCATTTCCCGATGACGACGTGATCTTGCTGCTCGGCGGCCACGATAAGGGCACGCCGCTCACGGACTTCGCGCGCGTCGTTATGGATAACGTACGCTCGGTCGTCTGCTTTGGCGATGCACGCGAGCGCTTCACCGCCGCTATGGACGAGGCCGATGTCGATGGCGATGTGGATATCGCCCAGGCGGATGACCTACGCGACGCCGTGGACGTTGCCCGCTCGCTGTCGAGCCGTGGCGACGTGATCTTACTTTCTCCTGCCTGCTCTTCGTTCGATGAGTTCTCGGGCTATGAGGAGCGCGGCCGCGTGTTTAAGGACTATGTGGCCCAGCTTGCCGCTGCGGCGAAATCGCAAATGGAATAGGGGCTGCCGGTGAGAGAGGAGAGCCCCCGACAAGGTATGAGGAGGCCCGACTCGGACCGTGCTTCCTCGCGGCGCAGCAATCCGCGTTCCGGTCGCGGCGGGCAGACGTTTAGCGAACGCTATATTGCCGGCGTTCCCGCCCGTATCATGCGCCCCCGTTTGATATTCATGGCCTGCCTGTTTACCTTGGTGTGCTTTGGCCTGCTGATGGTGTACTCGGCATCTTCGGTCGAGGCACTGCACGAGAATGGCTCGGCGACGTTTTTTTTGGGTCGACAGGCCGCGTTTACCGCGATCGGTGTTCTAGCGCTGATTGCCATCGTGCGCGTTTTGCCGGACAGCTGGTTTGGGGAGGATGTGCTCAGGATCTTCCTTATCGGCATGATGCTCTTGCTTCTGCTGGTTTTCTTGGTGGGCAGCGGCAGCCGTGGCGCCACGCGCTGGCTCAACATCGCCGGCATTCAGTTCCAGCCTTCCGAGTTTTTAAAGCCATTTGCCATCGCGTATTCGGCCATCATGCTCGACCGCTTCTTTTCGCCCGGTGGCAACATCAACGAATTCCTTCGCAAGATGGGCATCTACCTGGGCATTTCGCTCTTTCTGATCTTTATCCAGCCCGATTTCGGTACCGTCCTGATCATCCTGTTGACCCTCATGTGCATGGCGTTGTTCGCGGGTCTCGACCCCAAATTCATCCTCGGCGTGATAATCTTCGGCATTCTCGTGATCGTGATTGCGCTTGTTGCAGAGCCGTACCGTATGGTGCGTATTCAGGTTGCCTTGAACCCTTGGGCCGACGAGTATGGTGACGGCTATCAGGCCACGCTTGCCATCATGGCCTTTGCCTCGGGCGGCCTGTTCGGCCGTGGCATCGGCAACTCAACCATGAAGTACTCGTATCTGCCCGAGGCGCACAACGACTACATCCTGGCCATCATTGGCGAGGAGGCCGGTTTTGTCGGAACCGTGCTGTTCTTCTTGGTGTTTGCGATGCTGATCTACTCGGCGTTTCGCATTGCCGAGCAGGCGACCGACCGTCGCGGAGCGCTTATGGCGTCTGGCTCCGCGGTCATCCTTGCGGTGCAGTTTTTGATCAACGCGCTGGGCATTCTCAATGTGTTTCCCATGACGGGCAAGCCGCTGCCGTTTATTAGCTACGGCGGCTCGTCGATTATTGTGTCGCTTATGCTCGTCGGGTTGATCCTGCGCGTTTCGTACGAGAGCGCCCGCCGCGATGAGCATGACCGCCGCCGTGAGAGCTTTGCCGTTATGGACGAGAGCACCGCCGGCGTTGCCCATGTGCGCGGTGAACGACCTTCGCGTAGCGGCTTTACCGTTCTGGATGGTTCTGCATCCGAGCCGGTAGCCCGTCCACGCCCGCGAACGGCTCCGCAAGGTCGTCCGCAGCGCCCCAGCCCTCGCAACGCGGGCGGCGGATATAATCGAATCGATTTGAACTCGGACCCGTCGGCGCGTCTGCGCACCGACGACCAGGGACCGCGTGTACGAAGGGACTACCATGACCGATAAGATGACCGTTGCTATTGCAGCCGGCGGCACGGCAGGACACATCAACCCTGCGCTCGCCTTGGCCGAAGAGCTGCGTGACCGTGGTCACTACGTTGTGTTCGTGGGCCAGTCGCGCAAGCTCGAGGGTCGTCTGGTCCCCGAGGCCGGGTTTGATTTTGTGCCCATTACGGTCACGGGCTTCGACCGCTCCCGTCCTTGGACGGCGCTGACCTCGCTGTGGCGTGTCAACAAGGCCAAGCGTGCGCTCGCCAGTTATTTCTCAAAGGTCGGCAAGCCCGATGCCGGCATCGGTTTTGGTGCCTATGTCGAGGTTCCGCTGCTGGGGTGGTGCAAGGGCGCGGGCGTTCCGTATCTGCTGCATGAGCAGAACTCTGTTCCGGGCCTGGCCAACAAGATGATGAACTCCCACGCCGCCCGCGTGTGCATCTCGGTGCCGGCAGCGCGCGCGGTCTTTGAGCGCGAAGGCGACCCTGACCATGTGCTCATGACCGGCAACCCCGTACGTCGCTCGGTGATCGAGGGCGATCGCGCTCGCGGCCGCAAGGCACTTGGCGTTCCCGAGGACGCTACGCTGCTGCTCGTCTTTGGCGGTTCACTTGGCGCCCAGCACCTCAACGAGCGCGTGGTTTCGCTCAAAAACGAGCTGCTTTCGCGCAAGAACCTCTATGTGTTGCATTCGACGGGTGCCGACGGCTTTGAGGAGACCGAGCGCGCTTTGGCGCTGACGCCCGAGGAAGCGAAGCGTTACCGCGTCCAGCCTTACATCGACAACATGGGCGATATGCTGGCTTCTGCCGATTTGGCGCTCTCGCGTTCGGGCGCATCGAGCGTGGCCGAGATCGCTGCGCTTGCCGTGCCCTCGGTGCTCGTGCCGTATCCGCATGCGACGGCCGACCACCAAACCACCAATGCCCGTTATCTGGTCGACGCCGGGGCCGGCGTACTTTGCGCCGATGCCGATATCGACGGTTCTGCCTTTGCCGATGAGCTGCTGCACCTGGTCGATGATGCGTCGGCGCGCGACGCCATGCGTCAGGCGGCGCGTGGTCTGGCTCAGGATAGGGCCGCCGCTCTTCTGGCGGATGCGGTAGAGGGTTTGCGTTAGTTAGACGGGATATCGTCGGTCGCCCTCGCGCTGATGCGGTAGGTGCGGTACAGTTAACGGGTTACAGGCAGTGTTTACGCAAGGAGTACACGAGCACATGGCTGATTCCCAGACTGCAACCTCCGCGCCCAAGTTTAAGAGCGCCCACTTTATCGGTATCGGCGGCGCCGGCATGAGCGGCATCGCCCTCGTTCTGCACGAGCGCGGTTATGCCGTTACCGGCTCTGACCTTAAGACGTCACGTTATATCCGCCAGCTTACCCGCGCTGGCGTGAAGGTGCATGTGGGCCATGAGGCCGCCACGATCGACGAGGTCAAGCCCGACGTGGTTGTTGTCTCCACCGCTATTCCGGAGTCCAACCCTGAACTTGTGCGCGCTCGCGAGCTTGGTATTCCCGTGTGGCCCCGTGCCAAGATGCTCTCTGCTTTGGGCCACGGCTACACCACCGTCGCTGTTGCCGGCACGCATGGCAAGACCACCACGTCTTCGATGTGCGCCACCATGCTCGACCGCATGGGCCTGGATCCGAGCTTCTTGATCGGCGGCATCGTCGAGGGCTATGACACGAACGGCAAGAACGGCTCGGGCGACTACTTTGTCGCCGAGGCCGACGAGTCCGACAGCTCCTTCCTGTTCCTGAACCCCAACGTGGTCATTGTGACCAACGTCGAGGCCGACCACCTCGATCACTACTCGGGTATCGAGGAGATCGAGGCAACTTTCGCCAAATTCATGAGCCTGGTGGGCGAGGACGGCACCGTCATCGTCTGCGGTGAGGATCCGCATCTGGTCGAGCTCGCCAAGTCGACGGGCCGTCACGTGCTTTCCTACGGCTTTGCCGAGAGCAACGATGTCGTCTGCGTGCATCCGGATGTCAAGGGCATCCAGAGTGACTTTATCGTTCGCTTTGAGGACGGCACTGAGCACGCTGTGGAGATCAAGAGCAATCCCGGTCGCCACAACATGCTCAACGCCACGGCGGTGCTCACCGTCGCCCATGTCCTGGGCCTTGACATCGACGCCGCCGCCAAGGCGCTCTCGAGCTTTGAGGGCGTCCGCCGTCGTTTCACCCACGTGGGCGATATCGATGGCATCACCGTGGTCGATGATTACGGCCATCACCCCACTGAGATCAAGGCGACGCTTGCTGCCGCTTCGTCGCTGGGCTACAAGCACGTCGACGTCGTATTCCAGCCGCACCGCTATTCGCGCCTGCAGGCCCTGTGCGACGACTTTGCCGATGCATTTGCCAATGCCGATAAACTGCTGCTGATCGATGTGTTCTCGGCTGGCGAGATGCCCATTCCGGGTGTCACCTCTAAGATGCTCGCCGATACCGTGCGCGCCAAGCATCCTGGCAAGGAGGTCGTGTACTGCTCCAGCCGTCTTGAGCTCAATCAGGAGCTCGAGCAGATGGTGGGCGAGGGCGACCTGCTGCTCACCATGGGTGCCGGTGACGTTACGACCGTCGGTCCCGAGTTCATCGAGTATCTGACTGCCAAGAAAGACGCTTAAGTCAAATGGGTCTGTTTAACGCCGTCATGGCGCTCTCGGGCATGATCGACACGGATGTGATCGAGGACGAGCGCCTTGCGCGTCATACGAGCTATCGTATCGGCGGCAAGGCCGACCTCTTCGTGACGTGCCATAGCTATCATGCCCTCCGCCGCGCCGTGGCGGTGCTCGATCGCGAGCAGGTGCCGTGGGTCATCATCGGCAAGGGCTCCAATCTGCTGGTTGCCGATGGTGGTTATCGCGGTGCCGTCATTTCGCTCGGACGTGAGTTTCAGCGCACGGTTGTTGCCGATGACGGCTGTACGCTGACGGTCGGTGCGGGCGTGATGTTTGCGCGCCTGGTCAACGATGCCCTGTCGCGTAGCCTCTCGGGCCTTGAGTTTGCCGTTGGCATCCCTGGTTCGGTCGGCGGTGCGATATCTATGAATGCCGGCACACGGACCGAGTGGATTGGCTCGCTGGTCGAGGATGTCGTAACGTTTGACCCGGCATCCGGTATCAAGCATTATGCGGGGTCCGAGATCACTTGGGGCTACCGCGAATGTAGCCTTCCCCGCAATGAGATTATCCTCGAGTGCGTGCTCAAGCTTAAACCGGCGCCCAAGGCCGACATTCGCGAGCGCATGGAGCGGTACCTGACGAGGCGCAAGCGTACACAGCCCATGGGTCGCGCATCCTGCGGGTCGGTCTTTCGCAACCCGCCCGATGCGAGTGTGGGCAAGCTTATCGAGGATTGTGGATTAAAGGGTTTTTCGATTGGCGGCGCGGAAGTATCGCCCGTTCACGCTAATTTTATCGTTAATAACGGAACTGCCTCGGCCGATGACGTTGCCGCGGTTATCAGACATGTGCACGGAAAGGTGAGGGAGGCGTATGGCATCGAGCTCAGACCGGAAGTTAAATTCCTCGGCTTCTAGAGCATCGAAACCCACCTTCCGCCGCGCCGGAGGGCGTTCCGGCGCGCCTGCCAAACCTCAACGCAATACCGTCGCGCACTCTAAGTCTGTCGGGCATGCTCGACAGGCCAGTCGTCCGGTCGTCGGCTCGCAGCTCGGTAATCGTCCGGCCGCAAAAAAGTCCTCGCGTCCCTCGGTGACGTCAAAGCCTGTTATGGGCGCCAAGCCTGCCCGTCCCATGGCAGCTCCTAAGCCCTCGACGGGAACTAAAGCGGCGCGTCCGGGTCGCATGCTAGGCACATCGAAACCGCGCTCGCTGATATCGGTGTCGGCTACCGCCGAGAAGCCTTCGGGTAAAAAAGGCGTCAACCCGTTGTCTTCACTTGGGGCGATGGCAAATAAAACATCAGACGCCGCTTCTGTCGTTGCAGGCAAAGGCAAAATCCTGGGCGGCGTTCTGGCCGTCTTGGCCGTGCTCGTCGTCGTTGCCATCGTGGTGATCAACTCTGGATTGTTTACCGCCACTGATATTCAGATTCAAGGCAGCGAGCATGTGACGAAGCACGATGCTGTCCAGCTGATCGATTTGCCCGAGGGAACGTCGCTTTTTAACGTCGATCCCGACCAGATTACCGAGGACCTCAAGCAGAACCCGTGGGTCTCGGGCGTGGATGTCCAGCGTCAGTTCCCGCATACGCTCATCATTACGCCGATGGAGCGCAAGGTCATTGCAATTGCCTATATCAGCTCCGATGACCTTGCCTGGGCCATCGGTGATGATGACACCTGGATCGCCCCGCTGTCGACGTCGGTCGAAGTGGACGACCAGGGCAACGTCATCACGACAGGGCAGGGCTCAAATACCCTGACCGGCATTGATGCCGCACTGGCGCTCGCTAAGCACTATGGCGCGGTGTTGCTGACTGATGTCTCGGCGGATGTCGCTCCGGTTTCCGGCCAGGCGGTGAGCTCCAAGGCCGTTAAGGCTGGCTTGGATTATGTGCGTGGTTTTTCGAGCGAGTTCTTGGGACAAGTCAAGGATATTTCCACGCCTTCGGTCGAAGCCATCTCGGCAAACCTCAATAACGGCATTGAGGTGTCGCTGGGCGATTCGGACGATATCGCCAAGAAAGAACGCGTAGTCACTAAGTTGCTTTCGCAGGTAGAGGGCGTAACGTATATCAACGTGCGCTCTCCGGGCAACTACACATTTAGGAACGCTCCGACCTCGTAGCGCTGGTTGATGCTTTGTTGAGGGGCCATGCCACGCCGTTTATCTGGTTTGTTTGGTTTTCACGGTCAATTATTTGACTGATACGTTCATAATGTGCAAACATAATACGGTTTACCTTTGCATTTACTTTCAACCTGAAGGTTAATGTGCGCAGGGGTCGACCCATGCTATGGCTATAACCTTTGTTCGGAGGACCGACATGCACGAGACAGAGATCAACAACTACCTTGCCGTCATTAAGGTGGTCGGCGTCGGCGGCGGCGGTACCAACGCGGTCAATCGAATGATCGAAGAGGGCATCCGCGGCGTCGAGTTTGTTGCCATCAACACCGATGCTCAGGCACTCGCGATCTCTGATGCCGATATCAAGGTGCACATCGGCACCGACCTTACCCGCGGCCTGGGCGCCGGCGCCAACCCCGAGGTTGGCCGCAAGGCTGCCGATGAGTCCCGCGACGACATTGCCGAGGCGCTCGCTGGCGCCGACATGGTGTTCATCACCTGCGGCGAGGGCGGTGGCACCGGTACCGGTGCTGCTCCCATCGTTGCCGATATCGCGATGAACGAGGTCGGCGCACTGACCGTCGCCGTCGTGACCAAGCCCTTCACCTTCGAGGGCCGCAAGCGCAAGAAGAGCGCCGAGGAGGGCATCAAGACCCTCTCCGATTGCGTCGACACCATGATCGTCATTCCTAACGATAAGCTGCTCGACATCGCCGAGAAGAAGACCACCATGCTCGAGGCCTTCGCGATTGCCGATGGCGTCCTTTCCCAGGGCACCCAGGGCATCACCGACCTCATCACCGTCCCCGGTATCATCAACCTGGACTTCGCCGATGTTAAGACCATCATGAAGCAGGCCGGTACCGCCATGATGGGTATTGGTACCTCTTCTGGGGATACCCGTGCCGTCGACGCTGCCCAGCAGGCCATCTCCAGCCCGCTGCTCGAGAGCTCCATCGATGGCGCCACGCGCGTGCTGCTCTCCATCGCCGGTTCCAAGGACCTGGGCATCCAGGAGATCAGCGACGCCGCCGACGTTGTCGCCAACGCCGTCGACCCCGAGGCCAACATCATCTTCGGTACCGTTGTCGACGAGTCCCTGGGCGATCAGGTGCGTATCACCGTCATCGCTACGGGCTTCTCCGACTCCAACGTCAACCGTCAGGACGAGCTCTTTGCTGCTCAGCAGTCTCAGAGCAAGGTCGCTGCCTCCGCTGAGCCGCAGCGCACCGCTCCTGCCGCCAGCCCGGCTCAGGCCGCTCCGACCCGCAACGTCGGTGGCACCGAGCTTCCTAACTTCGGCAACGATCAGTTCGAGCTTCCCGACTTCCTGAAGCGCGGTAGCTTCTAAGTCGTTCTTTGCATTGTTGTGCACAGGGGCGTGTCCGTATGGATGCGCCCTTTTTATTTCGACTTTGTAAACTAGAACCTCTAATCTCTTTACGTTCCCTTTACGATTGCCTCCAGTGCAGCAGGTATCCTTTTAAGGAAGTATGACAGCCGTATAAACGCGGGCTGTAGCGGCGATGCCGCGTACTTGTGTTATTAGGAGGCTTTGGTATGGCAGCACGTGCGGACAAAGTTTCG
Source organism: Collinsella sp. AF38-3AC (assembly GCF_003474365.1). NCBI lineage: Bacteria > Bacillati > Actinomycetota > Coriobacteriia > Coriobacteriales > Coriobacteriaceae > Collinsella > Collinsella sp. AF38-3AC. Next base: position 30,978 of record NZ_QROM01000013.1, on the reverse strand, counting down.
CGTGTCGACCATGATGGAGTTACGTTGGTGGAGGGCGCGACATCCTATGTTCGCTTTGCCTTCACCGAGCGCGTCGGTGGTGTTTCCGAAGATGCGTACTCCTCACTCAACTTGGGCTCGCATGTTGGCGATGATCCCTTTGCTGTTCAAGAAAATCGTCGTCGCGCGCTCGAGGCTATGGGCGCCGCCGAGTGCGAGCACAACCTGCTCGTTCCCAATCAGATCCATGGTGACCATATCGTTGCGGTGACCTCGAACGGCGCCGATGACCTTGAGGACGTTCGCGAGCAGATTGCCGAGGGCTGCGATGCCATCGTCTGTACGGCGCATAACGTGCCCGTGCTGCTCTGCTTCGCCGACTGCGTTCCCGTGGTGCTGGTGGCCCCCGGCGGATTTGCCGTGGTGCACTCCGGTTGGAAGGGCACGATTGCACGTATTTCCGCCAAGGCGTGCCAGGCGCTTTGCGATGCTGCCGGCTGCGATGCGAGCGACGTTTCCGCCTATATCGGTCCCCATATCTTGGGTGACGAATATGAGGTGTCCCAGGAACTCATGGATCGCTTTGCCGCCGAGTTCTCGTGCATCGATGCGAGCATCTCTCGCATGCTCGATCTTTCCGCTGCCATTTGCGAGGCACTGGTAGATGTCGGTGTCGACGCGGATAATATCGTGGATACCCAGCTTTCGACTGTGCGTCAGAACGACCGCTTTTATTCCTACCGTAACGAGAACGGCACCTGTGGGCGCCATGCTGCGATCGGCGTGATGCTATGAGAAAGATCGTATCGGTCCTGAGCGCCGCTGTGCTTACGCTTACGCTGTGCGCCTGTTCTTCGGGATCTTCTACTTCTTCCATTACCGTCGCCGGCTCGACCACCTGCCTACCCATTGCCGAGATTGCGGCCGAGGGCTTTAAGGAAGAGACCGGCATCGACGTACTTGTCTCCGGTCTGGGCTCCTCTGCGGGCATCGAGGCCGTCAGCAACGGCACGGCCGATATCGCCAGCTCATCTCGCGGCCTCAATGCCGACGAGCAGGATCTGGGCCTGACCCCGATTGTGATCGCGCACGACGGCATCGCGGTCATCGTGAACGACGATAACCCGGTCGATAACCTCTCGACCGGGCAGCTCCGCGATATTTACGCCGGCAAGATCACCAACTGGAAGGAAGTCGGCGGAGAGGACCTGAAGATCCAGGTCATCAACCGAGATGAGGCGTCCGGCACGCGTGAGGCATTTCGCACCATCGTGATGGACGGCACCCCGTTCGATCGTCGCTCGGCCGTTCTTTCGGGCACGGGTCAGGTGCGCGACGTGGTATCTCGTTCGCGCGGTGCCATTGGCTACATTTCGCTGGGCTTCGTCGATAGCCTCAACGCCAAGACCTCGGTCAAGGCCGCCTCGGTCAATCATGTTGAGGCGTCCGAGAAGACGGTCGCGAGCGGCGGCTATCCCATCTCGCGTGACCTGTACTTCTTTGTGAAGGGTGCGCCTTCGCAGCAGGCGCAGGATTACATCGACTACGTGACGTCCGAAAAGATGGACAAGCAGATTCGCGAGGCGGGCTTTATCCCCGTCACCAACGACGAGAAGGGGAGTGAGTAGCATGGAAGCACAGGAAAACTCCCAGACTGAGCAGAATGTTCAGGCGCCCAAGAAGCGCGAGCTGGCGCTCGTATCGCGCAGTACCTATATCAAGGAGAAGGCGCTGCAGTGGATCTTCTTTGCCTGCGCGTTCTTGGCGGTCGTTACCGTCATCCTGATTTTTGTCTTTACCACGTACTCGGCGCTGCCCGTCTTTACCGACATTGGCCTGGCGAACTTCTTCAGCTTTACGTGGGCGCCCTCCGAGGGCCACTACGGCATTATGTCGCTGCTGGCCGGCTCGGGTCTCGTGACTGTCGGTGCGCTCGCCATGGGTGTGCCGCTAGGTGTGGGTACGGCCGTGTATCTGGTCGAGATCGCCAGCAAGCGCGTGCGCAAACTCATCAGCCCCGCCGTCGACCTGCTGGCGGGCATTCCCTCCATCATCTACGGTTTCTTTGGCATGATTATCATCCGTCCGTTTATCGCGCAACTGACCGGCGGTCTTGGTTTTGGTGCGCTGACGGCGTGGTTCGTGCTTGCTATCATGATCGTCCCTACCATCACCACGCTCACCATCGATGCTCTCAATTCCATTCCCATGGGCATTCGCGAGGCATCGTATGCCATGGGCGCCACCAAGTGGCAGACCATCTATAAGGTCGTGCTACCTGCCGCCAAGCTGGGTATCGTGGATGCCATCGTGCTGGGTATGGGCCGTGCCATCGGTGAGACCATGGCCGTGCTCATGGTCGTGGGTAACGCTCCGGTTATTCCCGACAGCATTGCGAGCCCCATCTCGACGCTCACGAGCCAGATCGCGCTCGACATGAGCTATTCCTCGGGTCTGCACCGCTCGGCGCTGTTCGGCATGGGTGTGGTCCTGTTTATCATCTCCGCCGCGCTGGTGGGCATCGTCCGTCTGATTTCCAAGAAGAAGAGGGGGTAGGCTATGTCCGATTCCGTTGACACGACGGTCGATGCGACCTCGTCGCGCGAGCGCATCAAGCGTGCCCTTTCCCACGGCAAGAAGGGCCGCATCAACAAAGACCTGTCCAATAAGATCATGCTTGGCGTGTTCCGTGCCGCAGCATACATCACCACGCTGGTGCTGGTCGCTATCATCGCCTACGTGGTCATTAACGGTCTGCCGCATATCTCGTTCGACTTTATCTTCGGTTGGCCCCAGGGCGTCAACGCCGAGGGCGGCATTTGGCCCACGATCGTCTCGACCGTCTACGTGACGGCGCTCGCCATGCTTATCTGCACGCCGATCGCTGTGCTGGCAGCCGTCTATCTGGCCGAGTACGCCAAGCAGGGCAAGGTCGTCGAGCTCATACGCTACGCTGCTGACGCTTTGGCGTCGGTGCCCTCCATCGTTATGGGCCTGTTTGGCTACGCCTTGTTTGTCGAGGCCATGGGCCTGGGCCTTTCGATGGTCTCTGCCGCTCTGGCGCTGGCGCTTCTGATGCTGCCTATCGTCATGCGCACCACCGAAGAGGCCATTCGCGCCGTTCCGCGCTATATCCGTTGGGGCGCGTACGGCTTGGGCGCCACCAAGTGGCAGGTCGTCTCCAAGATCGTACTTCCTTCGGCCTTTGGTCGCATTGCCACCGGCATCGTCCTTGCCATCGGCCGCGCCATCGGCGAGACCGCCGTGGTGCTCTACACCATGGGCCAGGCCATCAATCTACCTATTTCGCCGCTCGATTCCGGCCGCCCCATGACGGTTCACCTGTACCTGCTTGCCAACGACGGCATCAACATGAACGCGGCCTACGGCACCGCGCTTTTGCTGATGGCGATTATTCTGGCCTTCAACCTGTTTGCGCGCTACCTGTCGCGCAAACGCCGCTAATTAAGGAGTCCCATGTCCGTCTATCAGTCCGCTCCCACGCCGGAGCAAGCAGCCATCACGGCCAAGGATTTCAACTTTTGGTACGGTGACTTTCATGCGCTGACGGGGCTCGACCTCAACATCGCAAAAAACGCCATCACCGCCTTCATTGGCCCTTCAGGCTGCGGCAAGTCAACGTTTTTGCGTTGCATCAACCGTATGAATGACCTTATCGAGGGTACCCGCGTCGAGGGTACCATGACGCTCGACGGCAATGATATCTATGCCGAGGGTGTCGACCCGGTCGACCTCCGTCGTCGCGTGGGCATGATCTTTCAGCAGCCCAACCCGTTTCCCAAATCCATCTACGAGAATGTCGCCTTTGGCCCTCGTCTGCAGGGCGTGACTAGCAAAAGCGACCTCGATGACATCGTGGAAGAATCGCTCAAGCGCGCCAACCTCTGGAAAGAGGTATCCAATCAGCTCAACAAGGATGGTTTGGCGCTCTCGGGCGGTCAGCAGCAGCGTCTGTGCATCGCCCGCGTGCTTGCGGTGCAACCCGATGTCCTTCTGATGGACGAGCCCTGCTCCGCCATCGACCCCACGTCCGTCTCTAAGGTCGAGGATCTGATGGCCGAGCTGGCGCCCGAGATGACGATTATCATCGTCACGCATTCTATGCAGCAGGCAGCTCGTATCAGCGACTACACCGCATTCTTCTTGCAGGAAGTTGCCGGCGAGCCCGCCACGCTCATCGAGTATGGTCAAACCGACGCGATCTTCACCAGCCCGGTGGACTCGCGTACGGAAGACTATATCACCGGCCGCTTTGGCTGATCGGTGCGACTAGTCCCAAGCCGATCGGACCTGGTCCGGTGCGTATTCACTGTGCGGGCGGCATGACCGCACCCAACTGATTGGAGTGAACCATGCGCAAACTGTTTTCCCGTCAGCTCATCGAGGCCCGTCACGAGATGCTGAGCATCTATGAGGCCGTCGATCTGGCCCTCCACGATGCCGTAAAGGCCTATGTGACCGACGACCGCAAGCTCGCCACCAAGACCAAGAAGCGCACGCTTTCGATTGACGCACGCTGCGCCAACCTGGAGGCCGTCTGCTACAACCTGATTGCCACGCAGTCACCGGTCGCCTCCGACTTCCGCCTGCTTCAGACGATCATCTATGTTGACTTTAACCTGCAGCGCATGACCGATAAGGTCCGTCAGATTTGCCGCGCCACGCGTCATATGATCAAGGCCGACATCTCGCTGCCCAAGGAGCTTGTCGGCACGGTCGAGGCCGAGGCTGAGGCCGTCTACCAGGTGCTGGGCTCTTCGCTTTCTGCGCTTGTCACCAATGACATGTCCATCATCTGCAACCTGGCCGTCGAGGACGAGCCAGTGCACGCTGCCTACGAGAAGTTCTTCCGCACCTTTAACCGTATGGACACGGGCGACTTTATGGACGACGACAGCAACTATGACGACCTGCGTCGCGCCATCATGGTTTCACGCTACCTCGATCGCATCGCTTCGATTTCCATCGATGCCGCTTGCCGTCTGACCTTCCTGTTGACTGGTCAGCGTATGAACGCCGGCGATATCGCCCGCACTGATGAGGATGAGCTCGAGAGCATGCGCGTTCCTTCGGGCGAGGGTGTTATCATGAGGCCCGCCGTCGATGCTCGCTATGTTGCCAAGGTGCCTGCTAACGAGGTTAGCGAGGGCCTGCGCTACCTGCTGGATCATCTTGAGGATGAAGACGATGGCGAGGACGACGAGGAGTAGGGTAGCTCCGCTCGTTGAGAGATTGTAAATACCTGAGGGAGCGCGGCCTTGCGGATGCGGGGCCGCGCTCTTGCGTTAGCATGGGACTACTTGTTGTGCTGTCTGCGGAGGCGATTTGCCATGGATAACTATTTAGACTTGATGCGCGCTCGCCGCGAGCAGATACTCGAGCGCTTTTATGCCGCGCTCGATCGCGCTGGGAGGCCCCACGATGCCGCGCGTTTGATTGCCGTGTCCAAGACCGTCGGCGTTGACGAGACCATCGCTGCCATTCGGGCGGGGTATCGCCATTTTGCCGAGAACCGCCCGCAAGAGCTCGTCCGCAAGCTTACGGGTCTGGCGGAGCATCCGGAGCTGCCCGAGGTGCGTTTCGATATGATCGGCAACCTGCAGACCAATAAGATCAATGCGGTGCTGGGCTCAGCCGAGCTAATCCATTCGGTGGGGTCGCTTCATCTGGCGCAGGCTATCTCGAGCCGTGCGACTCGTAAGATCGAAGCGGGCGAGCTGGTTGCTCCCCAGCAGGTGCTGATTGAGGTCAACGTGAGCGGCGAGGAGTCCAAGGGCGGTTTTTCGCCCGATGAGATTCGCGCCGCCGCGGGTGAGCTTGCAGAGCTTGAGGGAATTTGCGTGCAGGGGCTTATGACTATGGCGCCCCGGGGGAATAAGGATGTGGCACGCCGCACCTTTGCGGGGCTTCGTGAGCTGAGGGATGAGCTGGAGGCAGCGCATCCCGATTTGAACCTGCCTGAGCTTTCCTGCGGCATGAGCGAGGACTTTGAGCCTGCCCTTGAGGAGGGCTCTACGCTCGTTCGCCTGGGCAGGGTAGTATTTAGCCCGGAGTTTGCAGTAAAATAGGGCTCTGAAGTGCGCACTGGTTTACAGAGCGCCTGCACTAAACCGTGAGAGGACACAACCATGGGCTTCCTTGACGAGATTAAAAATAAGATGCACCTGGGCGGCCAGCAGGGTTACGACCAGGGCTATAGCCAGGATGACGACTACGGCTACGATGACGGCTACGACGACGGCTATCAGGGCGGCGGCTACAGTGGTGCTTCGGGCGAGGGCTTCTATACCCAGGACGAGCCGAGCAACGGCCTGCTGGGCCAGACGCGCCGCGGTGAAGCTGAGTCGGTTGCCGTGTATACGCGCTCCGGTCAGCTGGTCGGCGATGACTCGCGTCATGCAACGACGTACAATCCGCCGTCGCGTTCTCAGGATACGGTCACCGGTGGCTATCGTCCCGGCGCCTACGACACGCCGTCGAGTTATGCCGAGAGCGCCCGTGCTCGCGCCGCGGCGCCTGCGCCCGCCCCTGCGCCGAGCGACGCCTCGGCCTATGCGAGCAACATCATCAACGCCACGCCGCAGCTGCCTGCCTATGTCCTGCGTCCCGAGAGCTATGATGACGTTGAGACCGTTGTCCGTCGTGTGCGTACCAAACAGCCCGTCGCGCTGATTTTTGTCGGCGTTCGCACCGAGGTCGCCAAGCGTGTCCTGGACTTTAGCTATGGCTTTGCCTGTGGCCTGGGCGCTACGGTCAAGGAGGTGGGCGACCGCGTGTTCATGGTGCTGCCCGCCGGCTGCGAGGTCAAGGATTCGGACCTCAAGAAGCTTCGTGCCGACGGCTACCTTAAGTAAACCCAAGACGAGGAGATTCTCATCAACATCTACACCATTGTCCAGCTGGTCAACACGCTGTTCAACTTCTACTCCACGCTCATCGTGGTCTATTGCTTTATGACGTGGATTCCCATGAAGCAGGGCGGCCTGCTGCAGGATATCGCTGCAGTGCTCGATAGCGTCTGCGGCCCGTGGCTCAACCTCTTTCGTCGGTTTATCCCGCCGATGGGCGGCGTTGATTTTTCGCCGGTCGTTGCGATTATTGCGTTGCAGTTGGTGCAGAGACTGGTTCTGCAGCTTCTTATAGGTATACTCGTATAGAACTGACTTAGTAACTTACGTCGGGCGTGTAGCGCCGAGGCGATGAAAAAGGAGACTTGTTATGGCTATTACCCCTGCAGACATCCAGGCTCAGACTTTCTCTGAGGCCAAGCGTGGCTACGATCCTGCCGAGGTCGACGTCTTCTTGGAGACGCTGTCTTCCGAGGTTGACGCTATGCTCGCTAAGATCGTCGACCTTAAGGGCCGTCTGACTGCTACTGAGCAGCAGCTTGCCGATGCACAGGCTCAGCTTGCCCAGGCTCAGGATACCGCCGCCCAGGCCGCCCCTGCCGCCCCCGTGGCCGCTCCCGCCCCTGACTTCTCCGCTCAGGAGCGCCAGATTTCCGCTGCCCTGATCGCTGCTCAGCAGACCGCTGAGACCATCGTCAACGATGCCAATGAGAACGCTGAGCGTATCCGCAACGAGGCTGACGCCAAGGCCCGCGAGGTTATCCGCCAGGCTCTGACCGAGAAGCAGGCCGAGCTCGAGGAAATCGACCGTCTGAAGGCTTCCCGCGAGGAGTTCAAGGCCGAGTACCTCAAGCTCATCCAGCACTTTATGGACGACGCCCAGAACTCCTTCCCGGCCGACCTCATGGCCTCCACGCCGGTTGGTTCTGCCGCTTCTCCTGCGGTGACTGTTCCCGCCGAGCCGCTGCCCGTCGCCGATCCGGTTGTCCCCGTGGCCGATCCCTTCGCCCCGATCGACAACTTCGCTGCCGACGACCTGGACTAACATTCGGTCTACAATTTAGTGCCTAGAAAGGACCCGCAGCTTGCGGGTCCTTTTTTATGACTGTGCAGGGTGTGCAGGGGTGCGCAACATAAAAAACCGAGCCCTGCACATAGTGGCGCAGAACTCGGTGAACGGGTGAGCGGTCAAGGGTAGGTTTGCGGCATGTCCCAAAAATCTACTTGAGGAGGAAGTCGGAGAGGGGAATGGTGCGGGCCTCTCGATGCTCGGGGTCGGTGATATGGTCGGCAGGATAGCCACAGACGAGCATGTGATAGGGATAGACACCCTCGGGCAGGTCGAACTGCTCACGGGCCACCTCAGGCTTAAAATGGCACACCCAGCACGTTCCCAGGCCCTGCTCGGTGGCCTCCATCATCATCTGATCACACACGATGGACGTATCGATTTCACTGGAATTCATCTGATCATACGGGCGCACCCAAGCATCATCGGTAACGCTGCAAATGAGGAAGACAAGCGGAGCCCCAAAGATAGACCCATCACGAGCAAACCGAGGCTGACAAGCAGCAGCCTTCTCCAACAGCTCGGGCGTATCCAGCACCATTACACGAGAAGGATGATTATTACAAGCAGAAGGAGCAATCCGCCCAGCTTCAACAACAGCATCCACCACAGCTTGCTCAACAGAACGATTCTCAAACTCGCGACAAGAATACCGAGACCGAGCCAGATCCAAATAAGACATACAAGCCCTCCAACAATTAAAAATCAAACAAACCCAAAGTAACCCAAACAATACCCAAAGCAGCAATCAGCCAAACGCTCATCAAGGGCCAAAGTGTCCGAACGGGTACCATAGGTCCCTTCAGCCAAACCCCCATCGCGCTAAATCTATCAGCCAAAGTTCCCAATGGTGGTGCATAAGGGAGCGGGCCCGGCCACTAATAACCTTGAACGACTCTGCTTGCAGCCGGAGTGAAAAAGGTTATTAGTGGCCGGGCCCGCGACCGGTGGGACATGTACCCCCAATTAACTGTTCTTCATGACAATCGAATCCACGACATCGGCCACATTCTCACAGCAGTCGGCGCAGTACTCCAGGAAGGCATATACGTCACGCCAGGCGATGACCTCGAGCGGGTCCTTGCCGTTGACGTGCAGGTTGCGCATGGCGTTGATGTAGAGCTCGTCAGCCTCGGACTCGATGGTGTTGATCTGGATGACCAGTTCGCGCAGCGTTTTGGACTTGCGGTAGTTGGGCAGCTCGACCATCAGGTCCTTCATGGCGCGGCAAGCGTCGGTCACCTTGTGGGCGATGACGATGGCGTCGGGATGGATGCTCTGAATGTTGGTGAAGTAGACGCGCTGCACGACGCCCTCGATGCGGTCGAGCACGGTGTCGAGTGAGCAGCTCATCAGATTCAGATCCTCGCGCTCGAGCGGGGTGATAAAGGCGGTGAGCAGGGCGTCTTCAAGCTCGTGGTGCTTCTTGTCTGCCGCATGCTCAATGGCATGCATCTCCTCGAGCATATCGTGAATCTTCGCGGGATCGAAGTTCTCAAAAATCTGGGTAAGCAGCTCGGCGGCCTGGACGGCGAGGTCGGCGCAGGCGACGTAGTTGTCAAAGTAGAACGAATTGGGTTTCTTTGCCATGGGTGGGTCCTTTCGAGGCGAAGACGGGTAGGCGAAGTGTTGCGGTCCGGATGGACACTCGGTTTGACTAGAGGAACATCATGAACAGCTTGGCCATGAAAAAGCTGATGAGTCCGCAAGCGGGGAAGGTGAAGAACCAGGTGAACATCATGTCCTTGACGACGCCGAAGTTGATGGCTGAGAGGCGCTTGACGGCGCCGACGCCCATGATGGCGCAGGTTTTGATGTGCGTGGATGACACGGGGATGCCGGTAAGGGTGGCAAGTAGCAGGTTCGCGGCGCCCGCGAGGTCGGCAGAGAAACCCTGATACTTCTCGAGCTTAACCATGCTCTGGCCGACGGACTTGATGATGCGCTCGCCGCCCACGCTGGTGCCGATACCCATAGTGGCCGAGCACAGCAGCATAATCCAGATGGGGATGCCGGCATCGCCGACGCTCGTCTGGCCGTTGGCGAAGGCCACGCCTAAAAAGAGCACGCCGATGAACTTCTGTCCATCCTGCGCGCCGTGCATGAAGCTCATGGCCGCGGCACTCGCGATCTGAGCGTATTTAAAGAAGACGTTGGCACGTCGCCTGTTGGCGGCGGCAAAAAAAATCGAGACGAGCTTGCACAGGACCCAGCCCATGACAAAGCCCAGGCCGATGGAGAGCGCCAAGCCGTAGATGACCTTCATCCACTCGTGGACGTTGACGCTGCTCGCGCCGCCGAGGGCGATAGCGGCACCGGTCAGGCCGGCGATAAGGCTGTGGCTTTGCGAGGTGGGGATGCCAAAACGCGACGCTGTGGCGCCGTAGACGACGATGGAGAACAGCGCCGCGCACAGGCAGGCGAGCGCCATGGTGCTATTTCCGCCAAAGTCGACGATATGTGAGATGGTGTTGGCGACGCTCGCGTTAAAGTGCGTCATGATGAGCACGCCGAGGAAGTTGAATGCGGCGCTCATGAGAATGGCAGCGCGGGCGGGCATGCAACGCGTAGTGACGCAGGTCGCGATGGCGTTGGGCGCGTCGGTCCATCCGTTGACGAAGATGGCGCCGAGCGCGAGAATCACGGTGACGGCAAGGACTGGGTTCGACACAAGCTGGCCGAGGAAGGTTGAGAACGTTACGTCCATATATGGGCTTTCTCGAAGTTTACAGACACGTTACAAAAACATGATAAATCGTATCACCTCCTGCGGGTTTCTTTACCGAGTTCTGATGGGAGAAGTGAATTTTTGGGTACTAAAATTGAATATTAGCCCTGTTGACCTCCGGTGTTCTTTTTGCTAACACGTCGTGCGGACGTGTGCATGCGGTCCGACACGCCAAAACCACAGCCTGTTCGCTTTACAATATGCAAACATGCGTTCGATAATAGGGGCATGGAATATCGACAGACAGATGGCAAAACTCGGCGCGTGCACAAGCAGTATGTGGACGTCGTGGCTCGCATCCTCGCGGGCGGACAAGTCGTGCCGGTCACCGTCTGCTGGGTTGACGGTCGCTGCTTTACGATTGACGAGATTGTCTCGACCACTGGGTTTGGCCTGACGGTTCACGGCATTCGTACGGCAACCTATAAGGTTCGTTTTGGCGGTCATGCGACCGAGTTGTATCTGGAGGACCAGGCGCGCGAACGGCCGGACGGCTTGCAGACCCACGTGATGCGTTGGTGGGTCTGGGCGTTTGACTGCACGCTCGAGGGTGGGCGCCGCAGGTAAAACGTGTGGCATTTGGGTACAATGGCAGAAATCTTGTCGCTTAAGGCGCTGCTGTCGCGGCGCTATCTGAAAGGACGAAAGCATGAATGATATCCAGGGCTATCAGAACGGCCCCATCGAGACCGGTGCAAGCCGTGCCAAGGAGATGTCGCCGCGTGCGTACAACCTTGTCATGTCCGCCCTGATCTTTTTGGGCTTTTGCGCCATGGGTGCCGGCGCCTACTTTACGAGCACCATGGCGTTTGCCCGCATGATGATGAGCGGCGCCGCTTTGCCGCTGGTCTTTGGCTCGTTTATTTTGACCATCGTCGGCATTGTCATGATGTCGGCTGCCGCGGGCAAGCAGTCTGTGGGCCTGTCGCTCACGGGTTACGTGATCTTTGCGAGCACCTTTGGCCTGACCGCGTCGTTTGGCCTTGCCAACTACGACCTGCCCACCATCAACACCGCCTTTATCGCCACCGCCGCCATTACCTTTGTCTTTGGCGCGCTGGGCGTGACCTTCCCCAAGTTCTTCCAGCGTGTGTATGGCATCGGATTTGGTATTCTGCTTGCCATCATTTTGGTTGAGATCGTGCTGATGTTTATGGGCGTTTCGCAAACCATCACCGACCTGATCGTGATTGTGGTGTTCGCCGGCTTTATTGGCTACGACACCTATGTGGCCACGACGGTGCCGCCCACGCTTCCCAATGCGGTGCTCATGGCGTCCAACCTGTTCGTGGATATCATCAACGTGTTCCTGCGCATCCTGAATATCCTTGGTCGTCGCGACTAGCGGCGAGTTGCAGCGGTGCTTGCCGCGCGCGTAAATCAATGCGAAAGGCGGTCCTTCGGGGCCGTCTTTTTTGTACGCGGCGGGGTATCATGGATGGGAAAAAGCCGATAACGGCAGCGACAGGAAAGGTGACCACTTATGGCAGACGTCGACAACAGGAACCGTAACCGCAGGACCGGCCGCGCAGGGCAGCCCAACCCCAAGCGCGAGGCCCGTGCCAAGGCCGCCGAGCGTCACGTGGCAACTGTGTCCGAGGCGTGTGCCAAGGATATCGAGCGCTCGCTTGCCGGCGTGCGTGAATTCGACGGTATGCCTGCCGGTTTTGTCGTGGCGATGAAGGCCAAGGCCCAGGCGGCTGCGGCTGCCGAGGAGCAGGTTGCCGGGGTTGTGGAGGCTGACGCTGCCGAGGTCGAGGCCACCGAGGTCGCGCCCGTCGAGACCGAGGTCACGGACGATTCTGCGCCTGCCGAGGAACCCGCAGAGACCGAGTCCGCGCCTGCCGAGGAGCCCGCTCCGACTCTGCCCGAGGTCACCGTGCTTGATGCCTCCGCCACGCAGGCCATTCTGGACAACGGCCGTGGCTATGCGCAGTTCTGCGACATGGCAGTGCTCGCCTTTGCCTCGTTCACCAACCCGGGTGGCGGCTACATCCAGGGCTATCTGGGCCAGGAGGCTACGCTCTGCGCCGATTCGTATCTGTACAACGTGCTCGACAAGCAGCGCAAGTGGTACGGTGAGAACCGTCGCCGCAATATCAACTGCGAGCTCTACCGCAACCGTGCGCTGGTAGTGCCTGCGGTGCGTTTTGACCGCAACCACGTGCATGCGTATGCCGACGTGATCGTTGCCGCCGCGCCCAACGTTAAGCGCGCCCGCCAGGAGTATCGCGTGAGCGACGATGCTCTGCTGGATGCCCTGCGCGACCGTATCCGCTTTGTACTCGCCATCTGCGACGAGTTGGGTCGCGAGAAGCTCGTGCTGGGCGCATGGGGCTGCGACAACAACGGCTTTGACGCCGAGGCCGTGGCTGAGCTCTTCCGCAAGGAGCTCGCATCGGGCGACTTCAAGGTCAAGCAGGTCTTCTTTGCTGTGCCCTCTACGCGCTGGGACGAGGACTTCGCCAAGTTCGAGCACGTGTTGGCAAACTTCCCCGAGCGCAACGAGGAGTCCTATGCCCAGGTTGCCGCCCGCGCTGCGGCCGCCCGTGCCGCCGAGCAGGCTCGGGCCGCTGCCGAGGACGATGAGGATGACGACGACTGGCGCAAATACTTGTAAACTGTGCGCGTGATGCGACATGCCGAGCCGACGTGGGCTGCTCCCGTCGGCTTTTTATTGAGTGGGGAGCTTACGATGAAAAACGTTCTATGCTTTGGCGACAGCAACACCTATGGTTACGATCCGGCTGGTATGCGCGACGGCACCGCGGTGCGCTATGCGCAGGATGTGCGCTGGTGCGGCGTGGCGCAGCGTGACCTGGGCGAGGGCTGGCATGTGATCGAGGAGGGGCTCAACGGCCGCACGACGGTGCGCGACGATATGTGCCACCTGGACACTAACCTCAACGGCATTCGCGCGCTTCCGATGCTGCTCGAGGCCCATAAGCCGCTGGACGCCATTGTGATCATGCTGGGCACCAACGACTGCAAGACGGTCTTTAACGTGACGGCTTCCGATATAGCCCGTGGCGCCATGGCGCTGATTCGCGCCGTCCGCGCGTTTTCGTGGACCGACGCTGCGCCTTGTCCGCGCATTCTGCTGATGGCTCCCATCAAGATCAAGCCGCAAATCGCCGATGTGTATATGACCGATTTTGACGAGCATTCCGTCGAGGCCTCGGAGCATTTTGCCGAGTACTACGCGCACGTAGCCGAGCAGCTTGGCTGCGACTTTTTGAATGCCGCCGACTTTGCCGAGCCGGGCGATATCGACTATCTGCATATGATGCCCGAAAGCCACGAGAGCTTGGGACATGCCGTGGCAGCCAAACTCCAAAAGATGCTCGGTGAGTAGCGCAGCCCCAAACCACCACAAAGGGGACAGGCACTTTTGTGGTGGTTTTGCCCGGGTAAACGAGCGGCTTGGCTGCCACATGGGCATGGATGAGCTCATTGACCTGTTTGCCGAGGGGGATGAGCTTGTCTCCAATACCGCTTTTGAGGAGCTAGAGCTCGCCTATGACGTGGCGAACGGTGCGACCTTTGACGGCATCGTGTTCCGCTCCTGCGTATTCGATGGCGTCGATTGGAGTGGTTCGACGTTTCGTGACGTCGTATTTCGCGGTTGTCGCTTTATCCGCTGCAATATGGAAGGCTGCTGGCTCAACCGATGCGACTTTGTTGATTGCTCGGCGCCGGGGCTCAACTTGGTCAAGGCGCGCCTGTCGAACGTTTCGTTTGCATCATGCGACCTGAGCTACGCGAACCTTTCGGAGGGACGCATTGGCCCCATCACGGCGTGCGATGTGCGCCTGACCGAGGCGGCGCTCCAGGGGGCCAAGCTGGGGCAGCTGCGGCTGGATAGCTGCGACCTGACACGAGTTGATGTGTTCAAGACACCGCTGTGTGGTGTTGATGTATCGCGCTGCACGTTTGAGGCTCCCGTTGTTTCGGGCGACTACCGTGAGTTGCGAGGCCTGACAGTCAATGCCGAACAGGCGCTCGCGCTTTCGGGCTTGCTCGGCATCCAACTCGCAGACGATTAAGTGGTAAAAGAAAAACCACCACAAAGGTGCCTGTCCCCTTTGTGGTGGTTTTGCTGCAGGGCTAGTAATTCCACATGTGGTTGACGGGGCCGGAACCTTTGCCCATGTCAAAGCCGGCGGCGAGGGCGCCCGTTAGGTAGGCCTTGCCGGCGTTGACGGCGTCGGCAAGATCCATGCCCTGGGCCAGCGCGCAGGCGATAGCGGACGAGAGCGTGCAGCCGGTGCCATGCGTGTTGCCGGTCTCGATGCGCTTGTGACGGAACCATGTGGTGAGCGGATCGCCCAGGTGGTTGCCCTCGTCATCGAGCGGCGCGGGCTCCGCCAGCACGTCGTTGGCCTCGTTGACAAGATGTCCGCCTTTAACCAAAGACGCGCATCCAAAGCGGCGGGTGAGGAGCATGGCGGCATTTTGCTGCGTGCGCTCGGAATCGACCTCGTAGTCGAGCAGTGCCATGGCCTCGGGGATATTGGGCGTGATGACGGTCGCCAACGGGAACAGGCGACGCGTGAGCGCCTCGGCCGCATCCTCGGCAATGAGTCGAGCGCCCGAGGTGGCTACCATGACGGGGTCCACGACCACGTTCGTTGCGTTCCAGGCGCTCAAGCGGTCGGCGATGACTTCGATAATCTCGACAGAAGAAACCATGCCGATCTTGACGGCGCTCGGGCGGATGTCGTCAAAGACGGCGTCGATCTGCGCGGCGACGATATCTGGCGAGATATCCTGCACGGCGGTGATGCCCAGGGTGTTTTGCGCCGTGATGGCGGTTATGGCCGTCTCGGCATACAGACGGTGCGCCGTAATGGTCTTGATGTCGGCCTGAATGCCGGCGCCACCGCTGGAATCGGATCCTGCGATGGATAGAACGGCAGGTACCTTGCTGCGATCCATGTTCGCTCCCTTGCTCGGTCGGATTCAAATGGCTCTTCTGCCTGCATTATAAAGATGCCCGGGCCGGCTGTATGCCGGTCCCGGGCGGGCGGTGCAATCTTTACGCAAATGCAAGAAAATGTTCACACGTCAACAATTGACAGGTACCAGCTCGCCGCCAGAAGCGGCCGCGGCGACAGGGTTAGTCCTCCATGCCGAGGTCGATTGTCGTGCCCTCGAACACCTTGTTGACAGTGCGAACGGCGCACATCTTGCCGCACATGGTGCAGGTGCCCTCGGTGGCGGCGGGGGATTCCTCGTAGCGCTTCTTGCCGGTGACCGGGTCGAGGGCGCACTTCCACATGGCGTCCCAGTCGAGCTTGCGGCGTGCCTGACCCATCCTGTCGTCCATGTCACGGGCGTGCGGTACCTTCTTGGCGATGTCGGCGGCGTGTGCGGCAATCTTGGTGGCCATGAGGCCATCGAGCACATCCTGAGCGTTGGGCAGGCACAGGTGCTCGGCCGGCGTCACGTAGCACAAAAAGTCGGCACCCGAGCTCGCGGAGATGGCGCCACCAATGGCGGCGGTGATGTGGTCGTAGCCCACGCCGATATCGGTCACCAGCGGCCCCAGCACATAGAACGGGGCGTTGTGGCACAGGCGCTTCTGCAGCTTCATGTTGGCAGCGATCTCGTCGAGCGCCATGTGACCCGGACCCTCGACCATGACCTGGACGCCGGCGGCCCAGGCGCGCTTGCACAGCTTGCCCAGCTCGATCATCTCGGCGGTCTCGGTTGCGTCGTTGGAGTCGTAGAGACAGCCCGGGCGGCAGGAGTCGCCGAGCGAGATCGTCACGTCGTATTCGTGGCAGATCTCGAGCACCTCGTCGTAGAACTCGTAGAAGGGGTTCTCGTTACCGGTGACCTCCATCCAACCAAACAGCAGCGAGCCGCCGCGGCTGACGATGTTCATGAGGCGGCCAGTCTCCTTAAAGGTCTTGATGACCGACTTGTTGATGCCGCAGTGGATGGTCATAAAGTCCACGCCGTCCTCGGCATGCGCGCGCA
This sequence comes from Collinsella sp. AF38-3AC, assembly GCF_003474365.1. Taxonomy (NCBI): domain Bacteria; kingdom Bacillati; phylum Actinomycetota; class Coriobacteriia; order Coriobacteriales; family Coriobacteriaceae; genus Collinsella; species Collinsella sp. AF38-3AC. Next base: position 14,348 of record NZ_QROM01000013.1, on the reverse strand, counting down.
CGACCTCGAGCAGATCGTCCTTGGTCAGCTTGACCAGCGGCTTTTCCATGTAGCCGATGGCATCGTACATCGGCACCGTGCCCACCATGAGCGGCGTCTCGTCGATGAGCTGCTGGCGGAACTGGCGCGTCTTGCCCGAGTTGGAGAGGTCCATAATGGCGTCGGCGCCAAAGTCCTCGGCGATCTTGACCTTCTTCCACTCCTCGGCGGCATCGGCCTTATCGCCCGAGATGCCCAGGTTGACGTTGACCTTGGTGGACAGGCCCTCACCGACGCCAAAGGCGCGCATGCCTTTTTTGATATGCACGATGTTGGCGGGGATGGCGATGCGGCCGTCGGCCACGCGCTCGCGGATGTACTCGGGGTCGCGATGCTCGCGCTCGGCAACCTCCTTCATCTGCGGCGTGATCTGCCCGGCGCGGGCGAAGTCGATTTGCGTGACGAGCTTGGGCTCGGTCTGTGTGCTCATTGGCACGGCTCCCTTCGTTGGCATTACCCATATCAGGTTTGCGGGTCAGGGCGGGCGCGCCCAATCTCAGCCTGCCGTCTTGTCCTGCAAGCCCCCCGTTATGTCATGGGCTCAAGTATAGCCTGAATGGGTACGATTGGGCCAACGAGCGTGCTTGCGGGGAGGCGAACATGGAAGACAAGCATCTATATCGAGAGACGCAATGGGATGTATCGGCCGAGGAAAGCCGTGCGCACCATGGCCTTGTCGCGATTGGTTTTGCGGTGCTTGCCGTGCTGGTGATTGCCTTTTGTATCTGGACGTTTGGTGGTCGCGGCGGCGCTGCATGGGAGTTCGAGGTTGATGATAGCCTACCGATTATGACGGTGAGGAGTACTGGCGGTAATGCCAATACGCTCGCCGTTCCGGGCGATTATTGGTACCCGCGCGATGAGTTTGTGCAGTTGCAGCTGAGTGGTGGGTCCATTCCAGGTGAAGAAATCGAACGCGTGACGTTTGATGCGGCGCTCAAAACGCTGACGGTGAAGCTCAAAAATCAAGGAGACGTTCCCACGACGATGGATATCGCGCTGACGGAATGGCGCCTGGAGCCCCCGTCGGGCGTCAAAGTGTCCGAGGTGGAACACGTCAAGATTGCCTATCAGGACGGCTCGACAAATGAAATTGCCAAAGCCGACGGCTTGGCGGAATAGACGCCGTGCCTAGGTAGCACATTCAAAGTAGCGGTGGTCCTACAAGGCCTGTTCGTTCAGGAAGACCAAAGTGTTTTTATTTGAAAGCTCGGGAAAGTGACGATAACCAACGTCGAACGCGGTGAGCCCGCTTACATCCTCGAGCTTGTTTTCTGCCATCCACCGCACCATGGAGCCGCGCGCCTTTTTGCTGGCGGTCGACTGTTGGATGGGCTTCCCGTTGCGGATACCCTCGCCAAAGAGGCATGTGACGGCCGTGGCGTCGCCCGCGAGGTGGGGCAGAACGGCTTTGGCATACTCTACGCTGGCGAGGTTGACGATCGTGGTGTTTGAGTCCGCCGGGGCGATAGCCCGCGCGAGCTTGTCGCTCCAAAACGCGTAGAGGTCTCGGGCATCGTCAACGGCGAGCTTCGCGCCCATCTCCAGCCGATACGGTTCGACGGCATGAAAGGGACGAACGCACCCGTAGAGGCCGGAGAGGATCCATAGATGGTCTTGTAGCCATGCGAGCTGCGCGGAATCCATCACCTCGGGCGCCATACTCTGGTATTGAATGCCGTGATAGGACATGACGGCAGGGGAGAGGTGACGGGCGAGTTCGGGATTGTCGAGATCGCCGTTTTTCAGGATGGGCCCGAACTCATGCAGGGTGTTGAGGCAAGGCCCCAGCAGTTTGTCACTCACGTTCCATAGCGCTTGCAGGCCGCCGCTGCCTTCATTTCGTTCGATATCTAGCAGTGCGCAGTGGAGGCGAGCCGTCTCGTGCGCAAAAGGTGGAATGCCCATGACTTCAAAAGCATCTTGGGCCGCGCGCATCTGCTTGGCGGGCGAAATGATGATCTGCAGCATGGACTCTCCTCTGCCAAAAAGGAAGTTGCGGTGGAATACAGTCTGTTTGGGCCGTTTATGGGCCAGTTTAGTCCGTATTTCACCGCAACTGATGAAGGGCTGGTTAGGCGCGCTCGATGAAGGCCTTGTAGCCGCGATAGGCCTCGTAGATATCGGCCTTGTTGGCGACCTCCCACAGGGCGTGCATGGACAGGACGGCAACGCCGGAGTCGATGACGTTCATGCCATACTCGGCCATGATGTAGGCGATGGTGCCGCCGCCGCCCGCGTTGACGCGGCCGAGCTCGCAGGTCTGGAAGTCCACGCCGGCCTCGTCCATGATGTCGCGGATGAGGGCCACATACTCGGCGTCGGCATCGTTGGAGCCGCCCTTGCCGCGGCTGCCCGTGTACTTGTTAAAGCACAGGCCGCGACCCATAAAAGCTGCATTCTTAGTCTCGAACTTACCGGCATAGCCCGGGTCAAAGCCAGCGGACACGTCAGAGGAGAGCATGCGGCTGCGGGCGAGTGCGCGGCGCAGGGCCAGTGGGCTGCTCTCGCCGGCGAGCGTCATGATCTCGGCGACGGTGTTCTCGAAGAAGCGGCTCGTCATGCCGGTGGCGCCCACGGAGCCGATCTCCTCCTTGTCGACGATGAGCGTGATGCTCGTGCGCTCGACGTCTGCCACGTTGATCTGAGCGAGCATGGAGGGGTAGGCGCAGACGCGGTCATCGTGGCCATAGCCCAAAATCATGGAGCGATCGAGACCCATGTCGCGGGCGGGGCCGGCGGGCACGACCTCGATCTCGGCGGAGAGGAAGTCCTCCTCCTCGACGTCGTACTGCTCCTTGAGGATATCCAGGAACATCTGCTTGACGGGCTCCTTGGGGGCGTCCTTGTCGTCCTCGTCAAACTTGACGGGGCGGCCGCCCACGATCACGTCGAGGATCTCGGCGTCGACGGCGTCCTTGGCGGGCTTGGCCATCTGCTCGCTCGAGAGGTGGATCAGCAGGTCGGAGATGGTAAAGACCGGGTCGTCGGCCTTGTCACCGATGTTGATGTCGACGGTGGTGCCGTCCTTTTTGCAGATGACGCCTACGAGTGCGAGCGGGGAAGCGACCCAGTGGTAGCTCTTGACGCCGCCATAGTAGTGCGTGTCGAGGTAGGCCATGTCGCCGGCCTCGAAGGCGGGATTCTGCTTAAGGTCCAGGCGCGGCGAGTCCACGTGGGCGCCCAGGATGTTAAAGCCCTGCTCGAGCGGGGCGGTGCCAAGGTTGACGAGCATAAGGTCCTTGCCGTGGTTGGCGGCGTACACCTTGTCGCCTGCCTTGAGCTTGCGGCCCTCGGCGATCACGGTCTCCAGGTTGACGTAGCCCGCCTCCTCGGCCATCTTGATGCCGGTCTTGACGCACAGGCGCTCGGTCTTGTTCTCGCTCAAAAACTGCTTATAGCCGCGGCAAAGCTCCTCGAGCTCCTCGATCTGCTGTGGCGTGTACTTTTTCCATGCGCAGGGACGCTCCATGACGCAGGCTCCTTTCGGATCGATCGTGCTGGTTAATGTACCGTGAGCCATCGTATCATGCGCGGGCGCGCGGTGGCGGAGGAGCTTGATGTGCGGTGGCCGCGAGGCGGGGAGCGTGTAAACTGGTGGGAGCAAATCGTGCCCAGCCCAAAGCGAGGTATTCAATATGTCTGACAAGCGCCGCACCTTTGCCGTTATCGACGGCAACTCGCTCATGCACCGCGCCTTCCACGCCGTGCCGCCTACCATGAACGCGCCGGACGGTCGCCCCACCAACGCGATCTTTGGCTTTCTGAACATGTTTCTCAAGATGATCGACGCCTTTAACCCCGACGGTGTGGTCGTGGCGTTTGATAAGGGCAAGCCGCGCGTGCGCATGGAGATGCTGCCGCAGTATAAGGCGCAGCGCCCGCCCATGGACCCCGACCTGCACGCGCAGTTCCCCATGATTAAGGAGCTGCTCGCTGCGCTCAACGTGCCGATTTTGCAGTCCGAGGGCTGGGAAGGCGACGATATCCTGGGCACCATGGCGCGCCTGGGCGAGGAAGCCGGCTGCGACATGCTGCTGGTGACCGGCGACCGCGACATGTATCAGCTCGTGACCGAGCACGTCAACGTGGTCTCGACCCGCAAAGGCCTGTCCGACGTGGCGATTATGACGCCCGAGAGCGTGGACGACCTGTATCACGGCATTACACCGGCGCTCGTGCCCGATTTTTACGGCCTGAAGGGCGATACGTCCGACAACATTCCCGGCGTGCCGGGCATCGGCCCCAAAAAGGCGAGCGCGCTTATCGCGCAGTACGGCAGCCTGGACGAGGTTATCGCGCATGCCGACGAGGTCAAGGGCAAGATGGGCGAGAACCTGCGTGCGCATATCGACGATGCGCTGCTGAGCCGCAAGGTCGCAACCATTCGCACCGATGCGCCTGTCGAGCTCGACTTTGACGCAACGTCCTTCCCGGCGTTTTCTGCCGACGAGGTGTCCGCGGCGCTGGGCACGCTCGGCATCACGGCCATGCAGAACCGTTTCCTCTCGCTGATTGGCGCCGAGGGTGGGGCTGCGGGCGCTGCCAGCACGTTTGAGCTGCCTGCCGTTTCGCGTGCCGCCTCCGGCGATGCCGAGGCGCTTGCTGCTGCCGCCGCCGAGGTCGCTCGCGCGATTGATGCGGGCGAGTGGATTGCCGCTGTGGTGGACGATGACAAGGAGGAAGGCGCACTTTTTGGCCTGACGCGCACGCTGTGGCTGGCGACGTCCAAGGGGCTGTTTGCGCTCGAGGAGGGCGACGGCGGTGCGCCTGCCGAGGTCGATGGCTTTAACGTTGCCCATGGCGTGATCGCCGGCGTGCTCGCGCGCCTGTTTATGGAGGGCCGCGTGGCGAGCCCGGACATGAAGGCGCTGCTGCACGAGCTTTCGCCCATCGATTCCTCTGAGCCCGAGCTCATGGATCCGCTGGCCGTCGATTCCACGCGCATCTTCGATACTGTGGTCGCCGCCTATCTGTTGGATTCCGACCGCTCCGAGTTTGATGAGGCGTATCTGGCCGATACCTATCTGCAGATGACGCTGCCTGCGGCGCGCGGCGCGGAGGGTGCTGGCGAGGACGCTCCTGCGCCTGCTGCCCGCACTGCGGCCCTGACGCTGGCGCTCGTGGCGCCGCTGCGCGACCGCATGGCCCGCGAGAACGCCGCCAACGTGTTCGATGGCATCGAGATGCCGCTCGTGCCGGTGCTTGCCAAGATGGAGCGCGCGGGCATGCTCGTGGACCCCGATCGCCTGCATAGTCTGTCCGAGGGTTTGGCGACCCAGATTGCCGAGGTCGAGCGGAGCATTCGCGACCTGGCCGGTGACGAGGCCTTTAACATCGGCAGTCCCATGCAGCTCTCGCACGTGCTGTTTGACGTGATGGGCCTTCCGACCAAGGGCCTCAAAAAGACCAAGCGCGGCTATTATTCGACCAACGCCAAGGTACTGAGCGACCTTGCCCGTGACCACGAAATCGTGCGTCTGATCTTGGACTGGCGTGAGAAGTCCAAGATCAAGTCCACCTATCTGGACACACTGGGCCCGCTGCGTCGCGGTGACGGTCGCGTGCACACTACGTACAACCAAACCATCACGGCGACGGGTCGTCTTTCCTCGAGTGACCCGAACTTGCAGAACATCCCGACGCGCTCGGAGCTGGGCCGTACCGTCAAGACGGCGTTTTCGGCAGGCGAGGGAAGCGTCTTTTTAGCGGTGGACTACTCGCAGATCGAGCTGCGTCTGTTGGCGCATCTCTCGGGTGATGAACACCTGGTGCGTGCCTTTAACGAGGGCGAGGACTTCCATGCCGAGACAGCCGCGCGCGTGTTTGGCGTACCGGTGTCCGAGGTAACGCCCGATTTGCGCAGCCGCGCCAAGGCCGTGAACTTTGGCATCGTGTACGGTCAGCAGGCCTACGGCCTGTCGCAGTCGCTGCATATCTCGATGGCCGAGGCACGCGACATGATCGACCGCTACTACGAGGCATATCCGGGCGTGCGCACGTTCCTCGACAACGTGGTGGCACGTGCCAAGCAGACGGGCTACGCCGAGACCATGTACGGCCGCCGTCGCCATATTCCTGAGCTCAAGGCCAAAAACCCGCAGCTCCGCGGCTTTGGTGAGCGCACGGCCATGAACCACCCCATGCAGGGAACCGCGGCCGACATCATCAAGATCGCGATGGCCCGCGTAAGCCGCCGCCTGGAAGAAGAGGGCTTTGCCGCCCACATGATTCTGCAGGTACACGACGAACTGGACTTTGAGTGCCCCGTCGACGAAGTCGAGCGCCTCACCGCCATGGTCCGCGACGTCATGGAGCACGTAGTAGACCTCCGCGTCCCCCTAATCGCCGAAGCTTCGACTGGAGTGACCTGGGCAGACGCCAAGTAAGGGCATGACCACAATTCCAAAGTAATACAAAATCAGAAGGACGCCCCTCATCAACAAGGAGCGTCCTTCGTTCAATAAAAATCAGCCAAAGTATCTAGGCGCCAAGACGTCATCCAAGCGGCAAGCAAGTCACCGCAGGACCTGGCCGGGCGAGGCGGGTAAGTTTTTCGTAGATTCCGCACGAGCCGGAAAGCACTTAATGTGCTTTCCGAGCGAGCCCAGGACCTGACCGAACGAAAAACTTACCCGCCTCGCCCGGCCAGGTCCGACGAGCCACGTTAACGAGCCGCCAAGATGGCATCGATGAGCGTCAGTACGCCCCCGTCGTTGTTGCTCGGAATGCGCCACTTAGCATGCGCGTTCATATGCTCCTCGGCATTGTCCACGATAAAGCTGTGACCGACACGCTCCAGCATGGGGATATCGTTGTAGGTGTCGCCCACGGCGGCGGCATCGGCGATGTCGATGCCCAGTTGCTCGCACAGATGCGCCACGCCGGCGCCCTTGTCGACGCCTAGGTTCATAAAGTCGATCCACTCGCGACCGGCATTGGTGACATAGAGCTGGTCACAGAACGCGGGGTTATAGGTCTCGCGGAACGCGGGCTCGGCATCGTAGGCAGGGAAGAAGATCGAGATCTTGTTGGACTCGAGATCGAGGCCCTCAAAGGTGTCGACGTAGTTGATCGTGTTGTAGTAGACGCTGATCTCGTCGTGATACTGGTGGTCGCGGGCGAGCACATAGAACTCGTCGTAGCAGCACAGTACGGGAACGGCGCGCGAGTCCTCCGAGGCACGGGCAAGCACCTGCTGATACAGCTCCACGTCGATGTTGCTCTTATAGATATAGTTGCCGCGATAGATGACGCAGGCACCGTTGTCGGGACAAAACGCGAGTCGGTTCTTGATGCCCTCGAACATTTCCTCGAGTTTGGGGGCGGGGCGTCCGCTGGCGGGGCAGAATACGATACCGGCATCGGCGAGCTTGTCCAGACGCTCATCGAGGCCCTGGGGCAGCACGCGCTCGTCAGTGAGAAGCGTCTTGTCCATATCGACGGCGAGAATCTTAATGTTGCCGATATTGGCATCCGATTCGTAAGTTTGCATAAAAACGCGCCTTTCGTTTCGAAATTGTTTCAGACGTTATAACCATCAACTGGTAGTCGGGCGTATTTTCGCAGGATTGGCGCGTATTTGCACCATGATTCACAAAGTAATGAAAAAACTTTTCAGAAATTTGAATTTGTCGCTTGTGAAGCGGGCACTTTAGCGTAATATGGCGACCATCGAAAACGGAGGCGGAAAAACAGCCGTTTACCGAGGAATAGGTACCGTTTACGATATATGAATTGCGCCCGGCGATAAGCGAAAGGAGAGGCAGATGCAGTTCGTACAGATCATCACCACTGCAGACTATGCCATCCGACGCCAGCGCGCAATTTCCCGACGACGATAACAATCGTCTCTGTCCGCATGGGGCGAAATGCTCCAACAGAGTCATTTTGAGGTCGTTGGGTTTTAGCACGACATAGACGCATGTTTCTAGGGCATGTTGTGCTGCTTTTTGCTATTTAACCTGATATTGCACGGTTTTTGACCTCAGAGTGACTTGCAACTGACCGATGTTCTAACTAGCTACCAAGGGCGAAAGGAAACAGCCATGAGCAAGGAAAAAGTCGTTCTCGCATATTCCGGTGGTCTTGATACATCCGTATGTGTCAAGTGGCTCCAAGACGAGAAGAATCTTGATGTCGTTTGCGTCTGCGGCAACGTGGGCCAGGAGGAGACCGGCCTGGATGCCAAGAAGCAGAAGGCTCTCGACCTGGGCGTTCTGGACTGCCAGGTGCTCGACCTGCGCGACGAGTTCTCCGATGAGTTCCTGACCAAGGCCATCGCCGCCAACTCTATGTACGAGAATAAGTACCCGCTGCTCTCCGCTCTGTCCCGTCCGCTGCTTGCCAAGAAGCTCGTCGAGGTCGCTCACGAGTTCGGCGCCACCTATGTCGCCCATGGCTGCACCGGCAAGGGCAACGACCAGGTCCGTTTTGAGGCCGCCGTCAAGGCCCTCGACCCTGAGCTCAAGGTTATCGCCCCGGTTCGTGAGTGGGATCTGAAGTGCCGTCCGGACGAGGTCGCCTATGCTCACGCTCACAACGTGCCGGTTCCCGAGGGTGCCAACGACAACCCCTATTCCATCGATGACAACCTGTGGGGTCGCGCCATCGAGTGCGGTCACCTGGAGGATCCCTGGAACGAGCCGCTCGACGATGCCTGGGTTATGACCAAGAACCCCGAGGACACGCCCGACACCCCGACCTACACCGAGATCGAGTTCGAGGCCGGCAAGCCCGTTGCGGTTGACGGTAAGAAGATGAAGCTCTCCGAGATCGTCATCGCGCTCAACAAGATCTCCGGCGACAATGGCTTTGGCCGTCTGGACCTGGTCGAGGATCGTCTGGTTGGCCTCAAGAGCCGCGAGTGCTACGAGGTCCCCGGCGCCCTGACGCTCATCACCGCCCACAAGGCGCTCGAGGACATCTGCGTCGAGGGTGACCTGCTCAAGACCAAGATCAAGCTCGAGCAGGATTGGGCCACCGCCGTGTACAACGGCCAGTGGTACAGCCCGCTCAAGAACGCGCTCGACGCCTTTATGGCCGATACCCAGAAGTTCGTGACCGGCACCGTCCGTCTGAAGTTCTTTAAGGGCAACTGCCATGTCGTCGGCCGCAAGAGCCCGTTTAGCCTCTATGACTACGGTCTGGCTACCTACGATCGTGACACCACGTTTGACGAGAAGGCCAGCGCCGGCTTTATCGAAATCGACACGTTGTCGCTCAAGACGTGGGCTAAGGTCCAGGGCCCCAGCTCCGCTGCCGCCCAGGCGTAAGGCTTCTTTCCTTCCCTTGGTATCCGCGCGGCCCATCCGCGTGATACATAACGGGCGCATGGGGTCCCTACCTTTCGTTATGCTTGCTGACACTTCTTAACATTGGTGGCCCCTACGTTCCGCCCGCATATATGATGCCGCGTCTGCGGCTGAGTCCGAGCCCCGCCGGGGTTGTCCGGCGGGGCTCTTTCTATCAATTTGAGGGCTTTACATCTTTATATATTCGAGGAGTATCCATTATGTTCAATGCGGTTGGCGGGAGTCGAAGGGCGCCAAGTGCCAGGTGCGTCACTTCTTTGCAAATTAGCTGCATGGACCCGCGCACGGTGGGGGATGTGCAAAACTAGCGGTTGATAAATCGCTTTAGCGACAGGGTGCCTTGCTTTGGGCGCTTGTTTAGGTATTTGATGAAAGGAGACGGTTCCATGGCTCTTTGGGGCGGTCGTTTTGAGGCGGGCGTGGCCGAGGTCACGCAGGAGTTTGGCGCGTCGCTGCCGGTCGACAAACATCTTTATAAGCAGGATATCGCCGGCTCTAAGGCACATGCCAAGATGCTGGCCGCCCAGGGCATCATCACTGCCGAGGACGAGCAGGCGATCTCCGAGGGCCTGATTGGAATCGAGCAGGATATCGATGCGGGCAACTTTACCTTCGATATCAACGACGAGGACATTCATATGTCCATCGAGAGCGAGCTGACGCGCCGCATCGGCGAGGCGGGCAAGCGCTTGCATACCGGACGTTCGCGCAACGACCAGGTTGCGACCGATACGCGCCTGGGCGTCAAGGCGCTCGCCAAGGAGCTCATGGAGGCCAATCTTTCGCTTCGCCATGTGCTGGTGGATGCCGCTAAGAAGTACGACAAAGTGATTCTACCTGGCTACACGCACATGCAGCATGCTCAGCCCGTGCTGCTGTCGCATCATTTGCTGGCGTATTCCTGGATGTTCGCGCGCGACTTTACGCGCCTGAAGGCCGCCTTTGATGCCGCCGACAACTGCCCGCTGGGTGCTGCCGCGCTTGCCGGCACGAGCTATCCGCTCGATCGCCAGATGACGGCTGCCGAACTTGGCTTTGCGGGTGTGATCCCTAACTCGCTCGACGCTGTTTCCGATCGCGATTTCCTGCTCGATCTGCATTACGCTGGCTCCGTTATGGCCATGCATCTGTCGCGTCTTTCCGAGGAGATCGTGCTGTGGTCGAGCTCCGAATTTGGCTTTATCACGCTTTCCGACTCTTACTCCACCGGCTCGTCCATCATGCCGCAGAAGAAAAATCCCGACTTTGCCGAGCTGATCCGCGGCAAGAGCGGCCGCGTCTACGGCAACCTGGTGCAGCTACTGGTGACCATGAAGGGCTTGCCGTTGGCCTATAACAAGGACCTGCAGGAGGACAAGGAGGGTGCGCTCGATACTGCCCATACGCTCATGCAGTGCCTGTCCGTTATGGCCGGAATGATTTCGACTTGGACCGTCAACGAGGATGCCATGGCGCGCGAGTGCGGCGTGGGACACCTTGCCGCCACCGATGTTGCCGATTACCTGGCTAAGCGTGGTCTGCCGTTCCGCGAGGCACATGCCGTGGTGGGCCATCTGGTCCTGATGTGTGAGAAGCACGGCTGCAATCTTGAGGACCTGCCGTTTGAGGTGTTCCAGGAGGCAAGCTCGCTCTTTGAGCACGACATTACCGAGGCGCTCGACATCCCGTCGATTGTCGCTGCACGCACGACCGAGGGCGGTACCGCCCCTGCCGCCGTTGCCTTGCAGCTGGAGCGCGCCAAGGCACAGCTTTCGGCCGACGAGGGCGTGTTTGGATCGCTGACCAAGGTCGTCGAGATGGGCCACGGGGCAAAGTAAGGGTTTGCTTGAGGCTTATTGGCCATTTATCGATAAATCGTTTTTGCTTTTACGGGTATCTGCTGATGCGGACGCCCGTATTTTGTTGCTATGGGGGAGGGGCTTGTCGAGAACTTCTGTAGGACCTTTGGGCAGGTTGTGAAGGGGTTACGTTCGCGGGCGGCAACCGACCGCCTGCTCTGTTCGATGCGGTTGATGGGCGGTCGGATGGTACTCTAATCGGGCTTCGAAACAGAAGTGACACATATGGAACGCTTCAATAAATTGCAACGTTTCAATAAACAGCTTTTTGTTTAACTGCAGCTAAAACTCTGTTACGATGCAGTCCAGGCGGGTGCCGGAATGGGACTTGGGCACGCGCGAACCTACTTGAAAGGCTACCTTATGGCTATCGAGAAGACCTTCATCATGATTAAGCCCGACGCCGTGCGCGACCGCAAGATCGGCGAGATTGTTGCTCGCATTGAGCGCAGCGGCCTTGTCATCGAGCGCATGGAGATGACCACGCTCGAGCGCGCTACCGTCGAGGAGCACTACGCCCATCTGGCCGACAAGCCCTTCTTTGGCGGTCTCTGTGACTTTATGACGAGCGGTCCGGTCGTCAAGATGGTCGTTTCCGGTCTCTCCGCTGTTGCTAAGATGCGCACCCTCATGGGCGCTACCAACCCGCTTGAGGCTGCTCCTGGTACCATCCGCGGCGACTTTGCCGTCGATGTCAACGCCAACGTGATCCACGGCTCCGACTGCCTGGAGAACGCCGAGATTGAGATCAAGCGCTTCTTTGGCTAAACCAGCTTTGACTCCTTAAAGCTGTTAGCGTGTGGCTTGGGCGCCGCGGAACTCCATCCGCGGCGCCCTTTTATTCCAAAATCTATGCAGGGGCCCGCTCGGACATG
>NZ_QROM01000013.1:0-2241 GCF_003474365.1 Collinsella sp. AF38-3AC | reverse complement strand
ACATGTGTTCCGAGGGGGCCCCTGCTGTTAGCTTGTGGCACTGAATAGTTTAGGCTTCGTCGACGATCTTAAGGGCGCGCGTGTGATCGATCTCGTTGAGGAGGTTAACGCGACGCTCGTGACGACCACCCTCAAACTCGGCGTCGAGCCACTCGTCGACGATCATCTTGGCGAGCTCGGAGCCCACGACGCGGGCGCCAAAAGCGAGCACGTTGGTATTGTTGTGCATGCGGGAGAGCTTGGCGCTGAAGGGCTCGGAGCACACGACGGCGCGTACGCCCTCGACCTTGTTGGCAGCCAGGCTGATACCGACGCCGGTGCCACAGATCAGGATGCCTAGATCGACATCGCCGTTGGCAACGGCCTTACCCACCTTGTAGCCGGCGATGGGGTAATCAAAGCTCTCGGAGGTGTCGGTGCCAAAGTTCACGACCTCGCAGCCGCGCTCCTTCAGGTGCTCGGAGATGATGTTCTTGAGCTCGACGGCGGCGTGGTCGTTACCGATACCGATCTTCATGGATGGTTCCTCTCTGGTCTGTGCGGCGCAAATGCTAAAGGTGTTTACCGCGTTCGACTGCATGATAGCGCGACTTTTGCGTAAACGCTCGAGCGTTTTTTGGTCAAACGCTTTAGCAGGCAACAAGACTGGCTTCTCGTGAATGAATGTCGTCAGTTTGCGCTTGAGCGCCGTCCGCCGGAACCATGGTTGTGGTTTTTGATGCATTGTTATCAAATAAAGGAGCTAACATTTTTTGAGAGCCTAGCCCGTTATGCAAGCAGGAGATACCTATGCCTACCGATTCCCTTCGTGATGCCGCGTTTTGCGATGTTTTGAACCGCGAGCTTGTCTGTGCACTCGGCTGCACCGAGCCCATTGCCGTTGCCTATGCAGCGGCGCTGGCGAGTCAGACGCTCGGTTGCGAACCCGATCATATGGATGTTGCATGCTCGGGCAACATCATCAAGAACGTCAAGAGCGTGACCGTGCCCAACTCGGGCGGTATGCACGGTATTGAAGCCGCGGCCGTGCTGGGTGCCGTGGGCGGCGACGCTAAGAGCGCTCTCGAGGTGCTCGAGAGCGTTGACGACGAAGATCGTGCTCGCGTGACCGAGCTCCTCGCCGACGCCGGCTACTGCGATGTGTCGCTTGTCGAGGGTGTGCCCAACCTCTACATCAAGGTGACTGCGACGGCCGGGGGCCATACCGCGGTCGTCGAGATTACCGACCACCACACCAATGTCACGTGCCATACCCTCGACGGTATTCCGGTGTGCGGCAAGTCGGCGGGGGAGTGTGCCGCCTGCGCCGAGCGCGTCGTGGCCGAGCGGGCGGCAGATAACGCCGATACGCCCATGTCGATTGAGACCATCATCGACTTTATCGAGGACGGTGACATTGAGGACGCCCGCGCTGCCGTTGAGCGTCAGATTGAGCTGAATGGCGCAATCAGTGCCGAGGGCCTTGCGCACGCTTGGGGCGCCGAGGTGGGTCGTACGCTGCTGGGTGCTCGTGCCGATGACGTCGCCTGCCGTGCCCGTGCCCGTGCAGCCGCCGGGTCCGACGCCCGCATGAACGGTTGCGCGCTGCCGGTCGCCATTGTGTGCGGCTCGGGCAATCAAGGTATTACCTGCGCGTTGCCCGTCATGGAGTATGCCGAGTACCTGCGTTGCGACCACGAGCGCCTGGTGCGCGCCGTGATGCTGTCCGATCTTATCGCCGTGCATATCAAGAGCTATATTGGTGCGCTCTCGGCGTTTTGCGGTGCTATTTGCGCCGCGTGCGGCGCCGGCGCCGCGATTACCTGGCTGTGCGGTGGCATGCGCGAGCAGATTGGCGCGACGGTCTCGAATACGCTCGGTAACGTGGGCGGCATCGTGTGCGATGGCGCCAAGGCAAGCTGCGCCGCCAAGATTTCCGCTGCCGTTGATGCGGCGATTCTGGGCCACGATATGGCCATGCAGGGCCGCGGCTTCCGTGCCGGAGAGGGCCTGATTCAGGATACGGTGGAAGAGACGATCGCCAGCATGGGCTATGTGGGCCGCGTTGGCATGAAGGATACCGACGTCGAGATCCTCAACATCATGATCGGCAAGACCATCGTCGACTGCTAGGGGCTCTGGGGCACTGCATCTTGTTGTTGAAACTATCGCGCTTGTGGCCGTAAAGCACCTGCCTGCATTGCGGACAGCGAGGATCTCGCGGTATGTCACCAGGTCGTTCTCGCGCTTGATGCGCTCGAG
>NZ_QROM01000012.1:0-57735 GCF_003474365.1 Collinsella sp. AF38-3AC | reverse complement strand
ACTTTCATGCCGGGGGCTCCCAATGTTTTATGTCCTGCTCATATCGTCTCTGCTGGCACTTGGGGACACTCCTTGTGGTTGCTGGACGTTCTTGTTTGACTAGTTGTTTAAGAACGTCCCCAACGACTACATAGCATGAGAGTGGATAATCTCCCGGTTTGAGCCTGTATTCAAACTCAAAGTGGGAGATTATCCACTCTCATTTGTTGTGTGTCTGAAAATCCACGCTCGTTTCTACTCCGCCTACATTTGTAGGAACAGTTCGTGGAGGTGGGTGTCGTCGTCGAGTTCGGGATGGAAGGTGACGCCGAGCTGGTTGCCCTGGCGGGCGGCGACGATGCGCCCATCGACTTTCGCTAAGGCCCTGGCGTCGCCGTGGACCTCGACGATGCGGGGCGCGCGGATAAACGTCAGCGGCACTTCAGCGTCGATGCCGGCTACCTGCCCCTTGGTTCGAAAGCTGCCGAGCTGCCTGCCGTAGGCATTGCGCTCGACAAGTACATCCATGGTTGCCAAACGCGGCGTGCCCTTATCGTCATGGGCGGCAAGGTCGTGAGCCAGCAGAATCAGGCCGGCGCAGGTGCCCAGGACGGGCATGCCTTTGGCGATACGGGCGCGAAGCTCCTCGAGCATGCCCAACTCATCAAGCAGCTTCCCTTGAACGGTAGACTCGCCGCCGGGAAGTACCAGACGGTCAAAGTCCTGCTTCAAATCAGCCGCCTGCCTCAGCTCAATACAACGTGCGCCCAGCTCGGACAGCCTTGCCTCGTGCTCGACAAAAGCACCTTGGACCGCCAGCACGGCGACCGTCTGGTCTGCGTAATCGCTCATGTGCGATCCTTTCTACCGGACTAGCGTCCGCGCTCCTCCATGATGATCTCGATCTCGTCGGCGTTGATGCCGACCATGTCCTCGCCTAGATCCTCCGAAAGCTCAGCGATGAGCTTGGCGTCGGTGAAGTTGGCCACGGCCTTGACGATGGCGGCGGCGCGCTTGGCCGGGTCGCCGCTCTTAAAGATGCCCGATCCGACAAAGACGCCTTCGGCGCCCAACTGCATCATCAGCGCGGCGTCGGCAGGGGTTGCTACACCGCCAGCAGCAAAGTTCACCACGGGAAGCTTACCCGTGGCATGGATATCGCGCACCAGCTCGACCGGAACCTGCAGTTGCTTGGCTGCCTCAAAGAGCTCGTCGTCACGCAGGGCGACAACGTCACGGATCTGCTTTTGGATCTTGTGCATGTGGCGCACGGCCTGGACCACGTCGCCCGTGCCCGGCTCGCCCTTGGTGCGAATCATCGTGGCGCCCTCGGCAACACGGCGCAGCGCCTCGCCCAGATCGCGGGCGCCGCAGACAAACGGCACGTCAAACTGGGTCTTGTCGATGTGGTAGACATCGTCGGCGGGGGAGAGAACCTCGGACTCATCGATGTAATCGATCTCGATGGCCTGAAGGACCTGCGCCTCGACGATGTGACCGATGCGGCACTTTGCCATGACGGGGATGGAGACGGCCTCCTGAATGCCCTTGATCATCTTGGGGTCACTCATGCGCGAAACGCCGCCGGCGGCGCGGATGTCGGCCGGGATGCGCTCGAGAGCCATGACGGCGCAGGCGCCTGCCTTCTCGGCGATGCGGGCCTGCTCGGGCGTGGTAACGTCCATGATGACGCCGCCCTTGAGCATCTGTGCGAGCTCGCGGTTGAGTTTGACGCGATCGGCCTTGCTGGTCTGTTCTGCCATGGTCGCTCCCTTGATTGGCATGTGCATTGCTTGACGGAACATCCTATCGGGGAGCTGGGTATGGCGAAATACTCAGTTTTCGAGATAATAACAAGGTCAGACTAATACCAGATTGAATGACTCGATAAGGTCAGATGATAGACTCATGCTTGACTACAATTTGGAACAACGCGGCGAAGCGTCGCTCTATGAGTATGTTTACCAGCAAATTCGAGATGATATCGTTGCTGGACGCATTGCGGCGGGGGAGCATCTGCCGTCTAAGCGCGCCTTTGCCAGTCATCTGGGAATCAGTGTCATTACCATCGAGAATGCATATAGTCAGCTGCTTGCCGAGGGTTATATTCGCTCAAAGCCGCGTCGCGGCTACTATGCTTGCGAGCTTCCGGATGCACCGATTTTGGCTTTGGTTACGGGGGATATCGACCGGGATACTGTCTCTATGGACCCCGGGGCGCATGACGCCGATGGACAGATCGAGCGATTCGATGCGCTTTCTCCTTCCGCTTTGGAGGCGGCTAGGCTTTGGCAAGGCACACTACGGGCAACGCTGACATCCGAAGACGAACGCGAGATCTTTTCGCCCGCACCAGCGCAGGGCACCGCTCGGCTACGACGCGCAATCGCTCGCCATCTGCGCGGGACACGGGGCATGAATGTTAATCCCGACAACATTGTTATCGGTGCGGGCGCCCAGCTGCTCGATACCATGTTGGTTCAGTTGCTTGGCGCGGACAAGGTGTATGCCGTCGAGGATCCGGGTTATTTGCGTCTGACACGCATCTATCAGGCTATGGGTTGCGAAGTTCGCCATATCCCGCTGGATGGTGAGGGCGTGGACTTGAGCGCTTTGCAGAAAACCGGAACAGATATCCTTCACCTGATGCCGTCCCATCAGTATCCGACCGGCCTTGTGACGAGCATTGCGCGTCGCTATGCCCTGCTGAGCTGGGCTGCCGAGCAGCCGGGCCGATATCTCATCGAAGATGACTTCGATTGCGAGTTTCGCCTTGCCGGCAAGCCGATTCCCGCGCTCGCGTCGATCGATGCCGCTCAGTCGGTTATTTACACCAACACGTTTTCGAAGAGCCTTTCATCGGCGTTACGTTTGGCGTACATGGTGCTGCCCGACGAGCTGATGGAGTGCTTTAGGCGCGACCTTGGTTTTTATGCCTCATCGGTGAGCTCTGTTGACCAGGTCGCCTTGGCGCGCTTGCTGGAATCGGGTGATTACGAGCGACATGTGAACCGCGTGCGTGTTCGTGCTCGCGAGGCGCGTGATGGCCTGGCGGCGCTTGTACGGAAGACGTTTCCGGCGGGGGAGGTCTCGATCGAACATGCGGATGCGGGTCTTTACTGCATCGTGGTTGCGGAGCGTGGCGCGGGCGGAAGCTCTTTTACGCTGGCCCTCACGCGCTCGAGTATCCCTTTTATCGATATCAGTGACTGCTTTTGGTGTGCCGATGGCGCATCTGTCCCTGAAAGCTCGACTCGAATCCTTGTCCAGTATGACGACTTGAGTTCAAATGCGCTAAACACCCTGGAATCACAGCTAATGGGGGTGCCCTCTAGCCTAAGTGAGTAGACCTTTAGCTCTTTGGCGACCAGGCAGTTTTGTAACAAGCTATCTACCTGCGGTTTTGAAAAGCAGGATGACCGGCCTGCTCGGGATGCTCCAAAAAGCCTACTCACTTGCCGCGCAAAGCTTCTCCATGAGAAAAAAAGGGGTTTTCAACAGGGCTTCGTCCAGTTCTTGGCAAGCTATTGGTCAGTTGGGGAGGGCTGTTGAAAACTTAGCGGTCCGCTCGGTGCCATTTTTGGTGCGTTCGCGCCAATGCGAGACTGGCTGGGTTGAAATTCGTGTTTTCCTGTGCCTATGAAGGATCTACTTTGTGACATATCGGCTTTTAGGTACTGGCGTTTGCCTCCTCAAGCCCTCGCTTTGTGTCCGCCACTTCCACGACCGGAAGAAGACCGGCAGCGATATGGCCTCGCCCGTAACCCGACGGCTGCGGTCGTGCTCGGCTTGCCGTTGCATACATTGGTTGGGACGAGAAATAAGCGGACTTGTCCTGCCAGCGTTAGGCAACGGCTGTTCCTTGGTGAGCTTCCCAGGGAATCCGTGCTGGAAACGGAACATGGGTTTTTGGTCACATCTCCTTTGCTGACGGCATTCATCATGTCGCGGCATCTGACGGATCTCCAGCTGCTTTTGGTATTAGCGGAGATGTGCGGCTTGTTTACGGTTTGTGCCTTGCCAGCAGCACTCGAGGCAGAGCTTTCGCGTGCAATTGAGTCGGGCGCGATTCCGGCAACCTTTGGTTGGGCACGTTGCCCGTCCGAGGACGGTGCCGCCTCAAATTTGTGGCGGCGCGACGCTTTGGTTTTGGGCGGAGACCTTGACCGTTTTTGTTCAGATGTTTGTGGGATGCGTTACGGCAAGCGATTTGTCGCGGTATCGCATCTCGTTCCACTGGGCGCCGCATCGCCTTTTGAGGTTGAGACGTATTTGTTGCTTGGGTTGCCACGATCCCTGGGAGGCGAAGGTTTTTGCGGCATAGAGCTTAATGTTGAAGTGATGCTAAGCACAAGTGCTCGATCGATTGTGGGAAAGTCCCGCGTATATATCGACCTACTGTTGTCTTCGCCGAACGGAAAGCGGCAGGTGGCCATCGAATGTCAGGGGAAGGCCTCGCACGGGCGAGCGGGGGATGGCTTGCGTGACGCCGACCGCATGACGGCGCTTCAGGCAATGGGCTACGATGTATTTCTCCTGACACACGGACAGATATCCGATGAGGATAGATTTCGCGCGATTGTTAAGGCCGTATGCAGGTTGCTCGATGTTGAATATCGCGATAAAAGCTCGGAGGAGCAAGGGGCCGAGGCGTTACTCCGGTCTGAGCTGTTCGTTGACTGGTCAAAACTGGGAGAAATCGACAAAAAGATACCCGTTAGATACAAAAAGGCCCGATCGTGGGCGGCTGCTAATCTAAGTGAGTAGACTTTTAGCGTGATGGCGACCAGATTGTTTTGCGGCAAGCTATCTACCTGCGGTTTTATAAAGCAATACGGGTGGTCTGCTCGACAAGTTCCAAAAAGTCTACTCACTTAGTTTTTGACGCGAAGCCGATGTCAAAGGTGTTCCTATTTTTGGGACGTTAACTGGTTCGCAAGACACGAAAAAGGCCCGAACCATGCGGTCCGGGCCTTATCGAGCTAGAGATTATCTCTCAGGCGATTGGCTTAGCCAAAGTAGCGCTTGAGCAGGCCGGCGAAAGCCTTGCCGTGGCGAGCCTCGTCGCGAGCCATCTCGTGCACGGTGTCGTGGATGGCATCGAGGCCAGCGGCCTTGGCGCGCTTGGCAAGATCGGTCTTTCCGGCGGTGGCGCCGTTCTCGGCCTCAACGCGCATCTCGAGGTTCTTCTTGGTGGAGTCGGTCACGACCTCGCCCAGGAGCTCAGCGAACTTGGCGGCATGCTCGGCCTCCTCGTGCGCAGCCTTCTCCCAGTACAGGCCGATCTCGGGATAGCCCTCGCGATGAGCGACGCGAGCCATGGCCAGGTACATACCGACCTCGGAGCACTCGCCTTCAAAGTTGGCGCGCAGGTCAGCAACGATATCCTCGGAGACACCCTCCATCTTGGCGACGCCCACGACGTGCTCGGCAGCCCACTCGAGCTGGCCCTCCTCCTGCTTCAGGAAACGAGAACCGGGAACGCCGCACTGGGGGCATTTGAAATCCTCGGGCAGCTGGTCGCCGTCGAACTCTTCCACATAACCGCAAACGGGGCAAACAAATTTCATGATTCGATCCTTTCGATCGATGGCGATGGAGCGCTCGTCCGGTCCCGTAAAGGCCCTCTCCGGACGCGCGTCTTGACGAGTTCTATTATCCATAAATGCAACCGAATGTGAAGCCTATTAGGAATGATTTTTAATAAAAAATTTTGAGCTTGTGAAGATGTTGATTGATTAACGATTGGCAGGCCGCCCGAGACCTCCGATGAGTACAATCGGTCGAGCAAATGTTGACCCATCAACAAATGAAGGAGCTTCCTTTATGCATCTAGCCCGTCGCGCCTGGTGCCGAACGTATCAGATGGTTTTTCGCATCGCATTGCCGGTGTTGCCCTATACCGAGCCGCATATTCTGGAGCATGCCGAGGATGTCCCCGCGGTGCTTCAAAAACGCTCGATACAGCGGGTTCTTATCGTGACGGATCCCGGTATTGCCCGTCTGGGGCTTACGGCACCGCTCGAGACGGCGCTCGCGTCCAAGGGAATCGGCGTTGCGATCTATGCCAAAACATCGGCAAACCCTACGGTCTCAAACGTGGAGGAAGCGGCGTCCCTGTATCGGGAGAACGCCTGCCAGGCCGTTATCGGCTTTGGCGGCGGCTCGGCCATGGACTGTGCCAAGGGTGTGGGCGCACGCATCGCACAGCCAAACAAGCCCATCAACAAGATGCGTGGCCTGCTGCGCGTTCATCGTCGCCTGCCGCTGCTCATCGCCGTCCCCACCACGGCAGGCACGGGAAGCGAGGTCACACTTGCAGCGGTCATTACCGATGACAAGACGCACTACAAGTACCCCATTAACGACTTTGTGCTTATCCCGCGCTTTGCGGTGTACGACCCCGAGTTTACGCGCGGCCTGCCCGCCTCCATTACGGGACAAACGGGTATGGATGCCCTGACGCATGCCGTCGAGGCCTTTATCGGCCGCAGCACCACGCCCTATACGCGCAAGATGGCGCGTCAGGCGGTACAGCTCATCCACGATTATTTGCTCGAGGCCTATGAGCACGGCGACAACATGCGTGCGCGCCACAATATGCTTTCTGCAGCGTATAAGGCGGGCGTTGCGTTTACGCGCTCCTACGTTGGATACGTTCATGCCATTGCACACAGCCTGGGCGGACGATACGGGATTCCGCATGGCCTGGCCAACGCCATCATCCTGCCGCATATGCTTCGCGCTTATGGTGACGCCGCCGCCCCCAAGCTCGCCGATCTTGCCCGCATGGCGGACATTGCGCCGGCTACCGCGCAGGACGGTCTTGCGGCCGAGGCCTTTATCGATTGGGTCGACCGCATGAACGTTGCCCTGGGTATCCCCAAATATGTGACAGGCGTTCGCCGCTCCGACATTCCGCAGATGGCGGCGCATGCCGATGCCGAGGCCAATCCCCTGTACCCCGTTCCGCTTCTAATGGACCGCTTGGAGCTCGAGCATATGTACGAAGTCGTTGCAGGTGGTATGTTTGAGGGCGAGAACTAGGAGGGCCCATGAACACCGAGGAAATCGCGCGCATCGTTGCCGATCAGCGCGCCTATTTTAAGACGCATGCCACGTTTGATGTCGATGCTCGCCGTCGCGCGCTCGTGAGCTTGCGTGATGCGGCACAGGCGCACGAGGCCAATATTGCCCATGCGCTCAAGACCGATTTGGGCAAGTCGCACGACGAGGCATATATGTGCGAGATCGGCACGTCGCTTTCCGAGATTCGTCATCAGATTGCGCACGTGGCTCGATGGAGTCGCCCGCGCCTGCGCCCGTGTGACCTCGCCAACGCCGTGAGTGTGTGCAAGACGCAGGCCGTGCCCTATGGCGTTACGCTCATCATGGCTCCTTGGAACTATCCGTTTTTGTTGACGCTCGAGCCGCTTGCCGGCGCCCTTGCCGCGGGCAATACCGTGGTCATCAAGCCGAGCGCCTATGCCCCGGCTTCGAGCGCGGTGCTCAAGCAAATCTGCGAAGAGGCATTTGATCCGCGCCTGGTAACGGTTGTCGAGGGCGGGCGCGCCGAGAACGAAGCGCTGCTCGATGAGTGCTGGGACAAGATTTTCTTTACCGGTAGCGTTCCGGTCGGCAAACTCGTCATGGAGCGGGCAAGTAAAAACCTTACGCCCGTGACGCTCGAGCTGGGTGGAAAGAGTCCCTGCATCGTAGATGCAACGGCAAACTTGAAGGTCGCGGCACGGCGTATCGCCTTTGGTAAATGGCTCAACGTGGGGCAGACCTGCGTGGCGCCCGACTACCTGCTGGTCGATAGACGCGTGCACGACGAGCTGCTGGGCCTTATCAAGGAGGAAGTCCGCCGTATGTTTGGCGAGCATCCGCTCGACAACGAGGATTACGGCCATATCGTCAACGCCAAGCACTTTGCGCGCGTGCGCGGGCTGATCGATCCCGATAAGGTTGTGCTTGGTGGCGCGGCGCGCGAGATGTCGCTCAAGATTGAGCCGACGATTCTGGATGGCGTGACCCCCGATGACGCCGTAATGCAGGAGGAGATTTTCGGCCCCATCTTGCCGGTGCTGACGTTTGAGAGCCTGGATGAGGTCGAGGCGTTCATCGCGAATCGCCCGACGCCGCTGGCCCTGTACGTCTTTAGTCAGGACCGTGCGGTTCAGCAGCGCTTTGTGCGCTACGTGCCCTTTGGCGGCGGCTGCATTAACGATACGATCATGCACCTGGCCACGAGCCATATGGGCTTTGGCGGCATGGGCGCGAGCGGCATGGGGCAGTACCATGGCCGCGAGAGCTTCGATACGTTTAGCCACAAGAAGAGCATCGTGAACAAGGCAACCTGGCTGGACGTGCCGTTTCGGTATGCGCCCTACGCAAGCTGGAAACACAAATTCGTGCGCATGTTTGTGCATTAGAATCGATGACACAGAGACAAGCAAAATGGCCGCCCCCGCGTAAGCGAAGGCGGCCATTTCTCATGCCCAAGCGCTGGGGCGTGGAGCGTTCTGATGGCAACGCGCAGGGGCGGGACGCCAGATCGGTGCTAGAATACGGGACGACCGCAGCAAAGGGGAGATTATGCATATGTTCGAGAGCTACATGGACTGATGACGCTCAGGCTGTCTCGTTTGGTTTTCATATGCATGAGGGGTTTGCTATGTCCCGCCTTCTTTCTCCATCGCACCGTTTGGTTGCGGTAAATTTCTTTATACAGCTTGCATTTCAGTCGACGTATTTTGTCGGCATCATTGGCTGCGGCACCTACGTTCTCGGGGCCGGCGCATTTGAGACGTCCGCACTCGTGTTTGGACTCAACCTGGTGCTCATCTTTGCAACGTTTTGCTCCGGCGCACTTGTGGACTCCTTGGGCCCGCGTCATGTGCTTCTAGCCGTTTGCGTCCTGCTTTGCGCATCGGGCGTTTTTGGTCTTGTTGCTCCCGTGTCCTATTCCGCGCTTGCGCTACTCGCCATCTCTACCGGGCTGTTGTTTGGCGCGGGGACTACGGCCATGGACGCCTATCCGCGCTTTTTGACGGAAGTCCCCGATGAGCTTCTGCGCATTAACGGCCTCAATAACATCGCGACAAGTGTCGCGGTGATCGTTGGACCTGCGCTTGGAGGCGTTATCGCTTCGGTCTTTTCCAACCAAGGGGTGTTTTTCCTGCTTGCGGTGGCACCTGTTCCCGCTCTGCTGCTTGCGACCTCGTTGTGTGAAGGCGCTGCTGTTCAGGGCTTCGCTAAGCCGGAGTCTCGCGCTGAGGCGACGGGCTTGCGATCGCTTTGGGAAGGCGTTATTGCCACGGCAGCTGATGCCGACCTGCGCCTGATTTTTCTCATGGGCTTTATGGGCTTCTTTTCCTACGGGGCATTCGATTCGCTCGAGTCGCTGTTCTACCGCGATGTTCTCTGCGTGGGTACGGAGTGGATGGGATGGTTGTCGGCCATTGCTGGCATCGGCGGAACACTGGGGTCGTACCTAATCATGCGTGTGCCGTCGGGACGCATCAGGCTGGAGCTTCTGGCGGCGATGCTGCTGGTGACGGGTGTGGGCTCCGTTGTGTATGTGGGTACCGCCCATGTTGCCGTTGCTGCGGTGGGGCAGCTTGTCTGTGGCATTGGTTTTGGCGCCATGGGACCGGTGCGCGTCACACTCACCCAGCGCTTGAGCGACCCTGCCAAGGTGGGGCGCGTGCTGGGCGTGATGCGCGTGGGCCTCAACGGCGCAGGCGTGCTGCCTCTGGTCGTTGCTCCGTTTTTGGCCGACGCCTTTGGCGTGCAGGGAGTGCTTGTTGGCGCAAGCCTGGCAACGGCCGCTATCGCCTGCACGTTTTGGGCAATCGCCCGGCGTCGGGGCTAGGCTCTCGGCATTCCGCTTGCCTTGCTGAATAGGTCGCATGGGGAAAGCGAAATGCGCGCAGCCGCGATTGCGAGCGCTCGATCCTGCGCTATGACGCGGGGCTCGATGTTAACGGTCACAAGTCCGCAAGCTGCGACTGGAGCCTTGGATTCTTCGAGCTGTAATTCTCGAACCATCACAAAGGTATCCACTTGTGGTGAGTTTTCCATAGATTGGGGGAGTTGTTATGAAACGGCTTTTAATCCGTGCCGATGACATTGGGTATTCGTATGCCGTTGACCTGGGAATCGCCCGCAGCGTCAACGAGGGTCTGGTGCGCTCGGTAGGCCTTATGCCCAATATGCCCGAGGCCGAACGTGGCTGGTCGCTCGTGGCAGACGCCGGTGTTGCAGTGGGCCAGCATACCAACGTGTGTCTGGGTAAGCCGTGTGCCGACCCGGCGCTCATTCCGAGCATGCTCAACGAGAACGGTGAATTCCATAGCAGCCGTACCTTCCGTGAGCATTTTAAGCGCGGTGAGGAGTTGATAGACTTCGACGAGGCCTGCATCGAGATCCGCGCGCAGCATGACCGCTTTGTCGAGATCGTGGGTCGCGAGCCCGATTACTTTGAGGCCCATGCCGTCATGAGCAAAAACCTTAACCGAGCTATCTCGGCGGTTGCCCAGGAACTGGGTCTTAAGGAGCAAAAGGCGAGCTTCGACCCTGTGGCAGTGGTGCATTGCGGAGATGCCGACCTGCGCATGGTGATGCGCTCGATGGAGCCGGGCTACGAACCCAAAGAGGCAATCATGCAGACGGTCCGCGAGATGGTAGAAGGTGAGACGGTGATCTTTGTCTGCCATCCGGGTTATCTCGACCGCTTTATCCTCGAGAACAGCTCGCTTACGACCGATCGCACCAAGGAAGTCGATGCTCTGATCGATCCCGGGCTTCGCGCTTGGCTTGAGTCTCAACCCGATCTTCGCCTGATCGACTACCGCGACCTGTAAGGACTCAAGCCGCCACAAAGGGGACAGGCACCTTTGTGGCGGTTTTGGCGCCGTTGCCATTATGGCGGCGGCGCCTTTTTTTCCATGCGGCGCAATAGAGTCAGGGCAACGTGTCATGCGTGCCTTTTTGTGCATTAGAGTCGATGGCATAGGAATAAACAAAGTGGCCGCCCCGCGTAAGCGAAGACGGCCACTTCTCACGATGAAAACGTGTATCGGAGTTGGCAAGACCCGCGGCAACGGGTGCCATCCGTGTTCCTATCTTATCTGCAAGCGTTCTGTCGCGCAAGCGTTGCGGCAAACGATTGAAGGATGCAGACAGGATGAATTTGTGTCCGCACGGGTCCGTAGACTTCTCAACTATGTGGTGGACGCTCGCTAACCGGCAATGGAGGCGGTCATGTTTGATGATGACGAACTGTTCGATCTGACAGACGATCCGTTTGAGTGGGATCTGCTGCTCGATGATGACGAGCTGGGGCAGGACCGTAAAAAGCGGCAGGACAAGAAAGCCCAGGGCGACGCTTCGAAAAAGCAAGACAAACGTCGCCGGGGTCTGTTCGGCGGGCTCTTTGGGTAACTGTCGCATCGCTGCGTCTGTATACTAAACAGGTCTTATACGCATTGCGAAATGAGGACGTAGACGATGATGTGGTTTACCGCCGACCTGCACCTGGGTGATACGAATATCTTGCACGACATGGATCGACCGTTTGGTTCGATCGAGGAGATGAACCGCAAGGTCATCGATGCCATCAATGAGTGTGTTGCTGCGGATGACCGCCTCTATATTCTGGGTGACTTTACCTATCGTTTGCCCCTGGCGGAGGCGGTGCGCCTGCGCGAGCGTATCGAATGTAAGAACGTGGCGCTCATTCGTGGCAACCATGACGGCGATTGGGAAGATCCGGACGCGCCGCATATTTGGGATGAAGTGCGCGATTATCTGGAGGTCGCTCCCGGTTACGCCAAGGGCCATCGTCTGGTGATGAGCCACTACCCCATGCTCAGCTGGAATGGCAAGGCGCGCGGTGCCATCATGCTGCACGGACACATTCACAGCAGGGGAGACCGTGCCAACGTCCGCAACCGCGATCGCGAGCGCCCGGTTCTGCGCTATGACGTGGGACTTGACGCTAATGGCTACAAGCCCGTAAGCCGCGACCAGATCCTAGACTTTTTTGGGCTGTAATTCTCGAACCACCACAAAGGGGACAGACACCTTTGTGGTGGTTTTGGCGCCGTTGCCATTATGGCGGCGGCGCCTTTTTTGTCCGTGCGGCGCGGTAGAGTGTATGCGGTTGATATTTGCGTCCATCGAGGAGCTGCCATGAACGAGATTAAGTGCCCGCATTGCGGCGAAGTTTTTAAGGTCGATGCGTCCGGCTATGCGGATATCGTCAAGCAGGTGCGCGATACCGAGTTCTCGCACGACCTGGATGAGCGTGTGAAGGCGGTCCAGCGCGAGGGCGAGCGGGCGCTGGAGCTTGAGCGCTCGCGTTCGGCGGCCGCTTTGCAAAAGGCGGAGTCCCAACGTAACGCCCAGATTGTCGAGCAGAAGAATGCCGCAGCTCAACAGCTGGCGCAAGAGGTCGCCAAGCGCGATGCCGAACTTGCCGAGCTGCGCGCCAAGCTCGAGGGCGCTGCTGCAGAGCGCGAGAGCGCAAGCCAGCGCGCGGCGGTAGAGGCCCGCGCCGATGCTCAAAAGGAGAACGCCGAGCTCCAGCGCGAAATCGACAGCTTGCGCGCACAGCTGGGACGTAAGGATGACGAAGCCAAGCTTGCCGAGTCGGCGGTGCGTAACGCTGCTCAAAGCGATCTGGCCGCACGCGATGCGCAGATTGCCGAGCTGCAGGCCAAGCTTGCCGCGGCGGACAAGGCCCAGGAGATGGCGCTTGCCGCGGCCGCGGCCGAGTCGCAGCGCGCGCTTGATGCTGCTCGCAGCGAGGCTGAACGCACATTTGCTGACTATCAGGCGAAGGTGCAGGAGAAGTTTTCCGCCGCAAAGGCTCAGTCTGAGCAGGAGGCTGAGGGCCTGCGCGCCCAGCTGCGCGAGCAGGAGCTGGCAGCAAAAATGAACCTGTCGGAGGCGGTTGCCGCGGCGGAGCGAGAGCGCGACGAGGCGCGTGCCAAGCTGACGAGCGAGCTGGCGGTGCGCGATTCGCGCGAGGAGCAGGCCAAGGCGGCACACGAGCTCGAACTTGCGCAGACCAAGCGCGCGAACGAGGAACTGATTCGCTATAAGGATGAAGAGATTGAGCGCCTTAAGGACATGAAGGTCCGCCTGTCCACCAAGATGGTGGGCGAGTCGCTCGAGCAGCACTGCGAGACCGAGTTTAACCGCCTACGCATGACGGCGTTTCCCAACGCGTACTTCGAGAAAGACAACGATGCGTCCGAGGGCACCAAGGGCGACTTTATCTTCCGTGAGTGTGACGCGAGCGGCAACGAGATCATTTCGATTATGTTCGAGATGAAAAACGAGAACGACGAGACCGCGACCAAGCATAAGAACGAGGACTTCTTTAAGAAGCTCGACCACGATCGTCGCCAGAAAGGCTGTGAGTACGCGGTGCTCTGCACGTTGCTCGAGCCCGAGAGCGAGCTTTATAACGCAGGAATCGTGGACGTGAGCTATCGCTACGAGAAGATGTACGTGATCCGCCCACAGTTTTTCATTCCCATGATTACGCTGCTGCGCAACGCCGCTATGGGTTCGCTTCGCTATAAGCAGGAACTGGCGGAGTACAAACAGCAGAATATCGATGTCACGAACTTCGAAGCCAAGATGGAGAAGTTCAAGAACGACTTCGGCCGCAACTATGAGCTCGCGAGCCGTAAGTTCCAGACGGCGATTGAGGAGATCGACAAGACGATTATCCATCTGCAAAAGACCAAGGAGGCGCTCCTGTCGTCCGAGAACAACCTACGCTTGGCAAACAAGAAGGCCGACGACCTCACGATCCGCAAACTCACCTGGGGGAACAAAACAATGAAGGCGGCCTTCGACGAGGTGCGTGAGGTGGCGGCGGACACGGTTGATGAGCCCGCCGATGCCGATTCGTATGAGGTCGAGGATGCCGAGTAAGGCATAACGTATAGTGCAAAAGCGGGGCCGCTGGCGATGTTGCCAGCGGCCCCGCTTCATTTCGTTCCAGTATGTACGGCTAGTCCTCGAGCAAATCCTCGATAAAGCCGACACGGTAGTTCTTGAAAATAACCTCGCCGCCGTCTTGCGTGGCATCCAGGTCGACATCGCCCATGATGCCAAAGTCGTGGTCGCCGTCCTCGTCGGCAAAGATCTGGTGCACGTGCCACACGTGGAGTGCCTTCTCGTCGGACTCGTCGATCGAGAACATGGCGGAGCTGCGCGCGTCGCCGTTGGTGAGAATCTCCTCGTGCTGCTCATGGTAGGCATCGAGCGCTTTTTGCCAACGGATTTCGCTCATGCCCCAGTCCTCGTCGAGCTCGCCTAGGTCGCTCGTATGCTCGCGGGCGGCAAGGGTT
This sequence comes from Collinsella sp. AF38-3AC, assembly GCF_003474365.1. Classification (NCBI taxonomy): domain Bacteria; kingdom Bacillati; phylum Actinomycetota; class Coriobacteriia; order Coriobacteriales; family Coriobacteriaceae; genus Collinsella; species Collinsella sp. AF38-3AC. The sequence continues at coordinate 43,381 of NZ_QROM01000012.1, read as the reverse complement.
ACGCGGCGGAAGAGCGCGTTGCGCACCAGCAGCGTGCAGCCGCGGCGGTCGGCTACGACTTCGTCGATGCCCTGCGGCGGTGCGGCGTCGAGTGCGGCGGGGTTGCCGGCGTTCTCCCACTCGTCCACCAGGCTCGAGTCCACCGAACGCACCACAAAGCCCAACCACGAGATAATGTCGCGCAGGCACTCGTCGCGCTTCTCGATGGGTACGGTGCGGTCGAGCGAACGGTAGGCCTCTGCCAGGTAGCGCAGCAAGATGCCCTCGGAGCGGGCGATTCCGAGCTTTTGGATATAGCCCTTAAAGTCGCTCGCGCTCTCCAACATGTCGCGCAGGACGCTCTTGGGCGAGAGCTGGTAGTCGTTTGCCCAGGGCACTTCCTGGCAGTACTTGTCAAAGGCGGCATCGAGCAGCTCCTCGAGCGGCTTTTCGTACGTGACGTCCTGAATGCGCTCTAGGCGTTCCTCATATTCGACGCCGTCGGCCTTCATCTCGGCCATAGCGCGGTCGCGCGCGGCACGCTCCTGGGCGCGGAGCACCTGCTTAGGGTCTTCGAGTGTGGCCTCGACCATGCTGATGAGATCCATGGTATAGGTCTCGCTCTCGGGGTCGAGCAGCTCCAGCGCGGCAAGCAAAAATGGCGAGAGCGGTTGATCGAGCGCGAAGTCCTCGGGTAGATCGACCGTCAGCGCATAGTCGATGTCTGGCGTGGCGTCGGCCGGGGCGTTGGGTGCGGGCGGCACCTCGGTACGCACGACGACGCCGGAATCGATGAGCGTGGCGAAGATTTCGTCGGCGCGAACCTCGAGCTTGGCCTTTTCCTCGGGGGTCTGCAAGCTTGTCTCGATAAGGTCGTGCACGCGGGCGCGGGCGTCGCCGTCCTGCTCGACTACGCTAATCACCATAGAGTGCGTGATGCGCAGGCGCGGCTTGAGTGTCTCGGGCTGCGTCTCGATCAGGCGCTCAAAGGTCTGCTTGTTCCAGGTGACAAAGCCCTCGGGCGCCTTCTTCTTTTTAATCTTGCGAAGCTTCTTGGGATCGTCGCCCGCCTTTGCCATGAGCTTGGCGTTTTCAATCTCGTGCTCAGGTGCCTCGGCAATCACCATGCCCTCGGTATCGAAGCCCGAGCGGCCGGCGCGACCGGCAATCTGGTGGAACTCGCGGGCACGCAGGCGACGCATCTTGTAGCCATCGAACTTGGTGAGTGCGGTGAGCACCACGGTGTGGATGGGTACGTTGATGCCGACGCCGAGCGTATCGGTACCGCAGATGACGGGCAGTAGGCCCTGCTGCGCCAAGCGCTCGACCAGCAGGCGATAGCGCGGCAGCATGCCGGCATGGTGCACGCCGACGCCGCATCCGAGCAGGCGCTTGAGAATCTTGCCAAAGGCCGTGGAGAAGCTCGTGCCCTTGGCCGCCTCCTTGATGGCCTCGCGCTGCTCCTTGCTGGCAATACCAAAGTTGGCGAGTGACTGCGCCGTTGCAAGTGCGGCATCCTGGCTAAAGTGCACGATATAGAGTGGGGCTTCGCCACGGCGCATGGCGAGCTCGACCGTACCCTCGAGGGAGGTCGTCACATAGTCGTAGCTCAGCGGAACAGGGCGTGGTGCATCGACGACCAAGTCGCAGGCAGCGCCGGTGTGCTCCTCGAGTGAGGCGGCGATGGCGGTGACATCGCCGAGCGTGGCGCTCATGAGCATAAACTGCGTGTGGGGCAGGGTGAGCAGCGGTACCTGCCAGGCCCAACCGCGATCGGGGTCGGCAAAATAGTGGAACTCGTCCATGGCGACGCAGCCCACGTCGGCATCTTCGCCCTCGCGCAGTGCGTCGTTAGCAAGGATCTCTGCCGTGCAGCAGATGACGGGCGCCTTGGTGTTGATGTGCGTGTCGCCGGTGATCATACCGACGTTATCGCGGCCGAGCACCTGTACCAGGTCGAAGAACTTTTCGCTGACCAAGGCCTTGATAGGGGCCGTGTAATAACAGCGTTTGCCCTGCGCCATGCCCATAAAAAGCATGCCCAGCGCGACGAGCGATTTACCCGATCCGGTCGGCGTGCCTAAGATGACGTGATCGCCGGCGGCCAGGTCCATGAGGGCCTCTTCTTGGTGGTCCCACAGCTCAATGCCGCGGTCGCTCGTCCATTCAAAGAAGCGCTCGAAGGCCTGATCGGGCGTGAGCCACGGTTCGGGCTCGCTGCCATCCTCGGGCTCCCACCAAGTGGGGGAGAGCGCGCCGAGCGAGCCGAACTCTGCCTCGGTTCCCGTGCCGCCCGAGAATGAGCTGGCAGCGCCGGCGCCGGAGACGGTGCTGGCGGCGGTATCTGTCGTGGTCTGTGCCATGTGGTTGCTTTCTCTCGCGTTTGTCCGCCAACTATTATGGCGTAGCGTCGCATCGATGCGTTCGCAGGCAAGAAAATGCAGGAAATGGGCGTTCTGCCCAGCTGTTTGGGGCGGCCGCTAACTAAGTGAGTAGACTTTTTGCGATATCGCGAGCACGCGAATTTTACGCAAGGGCTCTACCTGCGATTTTAGTTTTCGCCATACGGGTCGTGCTTGGCTATTGCCAAAAAGTCTACTCACTTAGGTTTGAGGGTCGTTCGTCGGCGCCTATTTGCGTTTGGCTACCGGCGCCGCGACTGCCAAAAGCCCCTAGGACTCTTGCGGCAGGCGCTTCTTGCCCTTGCGGGCGCGGTTTTTAAAATTCTCGACGGCCTCTTCCATGCCCAGGGGCACGTACGTGAGCTCATTAAGGTCGTCGGGCAGGTAGCAGGCAAGACTTTGCTCCTGCATGCGCCCCGCCGTGAGCTCATCGTCACCGGGCTGTGCGCCGGGTGTGGCGCAAATGCCGTAGACAGCGGCACCCATCTCGCGCGTACGGCACTCATATTCGGTCTCGGGATACTCGGGATGGTCGCGGCGGACGTCGTCACTTATCCAACGCGTGTCGTAGCCTGCCGCGGCAAACTGCCCCAGGGCGTAGTCGCGCAATGGTTTACTGTCGGTGCGCAGCGTGACGGTGGCGCCAGCTGCAAGGAGCGGGCGGTAGAGCATCAGATGGTCGACATGGACGAGCCGCTTTTTGGCGTACTTGGCTTTGGGCTGCGGCGTGGGAAAGTTGATGGTGATGGCATCGAGCTCGCCTGCGGCAAACAGCGCGGGCAACGCTGCAGCTCCGCGCGGGAGTACGAGCGCGTTGGGCAGCCCCTGCTCGCAGATTTTCTGTGCGGCATAGGCGACGCAGATGGGCTCCTGGTCCATACCGACAAAGAGCGTGTCGGGTTCACGGCGAGCTCGCTCAACCAGATAGGTGCCTTTGCCGCAGCCTAGATCCAGATGAAGGCGGGTAAAGGGCAGGCCGCCGGCTGGCGCGCAGGCTTCGCCCCAATTCCCGGCATAGGCCTCGGGGTTCGTCTCAATCGCATCGGCGTAGCGCTCCAGGCGCTCTTCGAGCACAAAGTTCTTAGGCGTGCGAACGTGGACGGCTCCCATGAGGCTCCTTGGTTATACGCATGGAACGCATGACTACGCGTTCCGTCAACGGGTTGGAAAAGGTGGGCATGGTTTGCCCGGAAGTTGCGGCGCGACTCGGCGGCGGGTCGCCGATGCCTACAGGCGCTTGAGGATCACATAGCGGTTGAGCTCGCCGCTGCGACCGTCGGCGTGGAAACGCTCGAGCTCGCGTACGGGAACCTCGCCACTCTTGTAGAACGTACGAACGCCGCGCACCAGGTCGGTGATCTGCTGATCGTCAAAGTGGTGGCAATAGCGGTAGGCATGGCGGTCGTTTTGCCATCCAATGAGGTGGTCGCCGGCTTCGAACTGCGCGGAATCGTAGTCCTCAAACGGCGGGGTGAGCTCAGCGCGGGCCTCGGCGCGAACGGCTTTGCGTGCCATACGCTCGTCGTTCATAAACTCCCAAAAGCTGATGGCGATGATACCGCCCGGGCGCGTCTGGCGCACCAGGGCGTCGAGCACGCGCACGCGATACTCGCACGACGGCACGTGGTGCATAAAGCCAAAGCAGACCGAGATGTCGGCGAGCGGGGCGTCGAAAAGCGCGTCGGGTGTCTCGGCGGGGTTGAGCTTCATGAGGGCATCGAGCACGTCGAGTTCCTGGAAGTGCAGGTTGGGGATGCGCAGGGCGTGGCCATGAGCATCGATGGCCAGGTCTTGGCACGAGTCGACGCCATAGAACTCAAGCGGGCAGCTGGCGTCTGCCGAGGGACTCGTGCCGTCGACGCCTTTGGCGGCAAGTGTGCCGCCGGCGGCAAAGTTCTCGAATCGCATATTGCCGCAGGCGAGATCGAAGACGCGGACGGGATGCTCGATCGTGGCGACGTCGAGCTGCCCGAGCGCGATGTCCATGGTGCGCACCCAGCCAGGCCACGGGGCCTGGCGCGTATCGGAAAAAGAGGCGGAGTGCTCGCGATAGAACGTATTGTTGAGCTGGATGAGCGATGAGGCGAAATCGCGGTTCACGGCGCGGAACTCCCTCCGTTGGCGGTGCGGAATAAACAGTACGACCATACTACCGTTAACACCGCAACGGGGACAACCGAGCTGCGGGCCATTGCTTTGTTTGGACGCATTTTCGCAGCTCATATGTGCCCGCAACCGTCGGTTGTCAAAAATCTCACTAGAATAGGTGGCATGCTTTTGGCGGTGGCGGATAGATTTTTAACTGTGCAAGGCGCCTTAAGAAAAAACGGTCCGGCGGCACGGCTGGCATCGCATAGGAGGAACCATGAATGTAGAAACTGCGCAGCGGCTCGCCGACCTTCGCCGCAGCAAGGGCTTTAGCCAAGAGGGATTGGCGCGAAAGCTGGGACTGTCGCGCCAGGCGGTCAGTAAATGGGAGCGCGCGGAGAGCTCGCCCGATACCGAGAACCTGATCTCGCTCGCCAAGCTCTATGGTGTGAGTCTGGACGAGCTGCTCAATCCGAGCGACGAGATCGAGGACGATATCGAGTTTGAGAATGAGGACCGCGCCCGCCAGCGCGAGGCCGAGGCGGCGGAGCGAGCCCGTACCCACGAGGCGGCGGCACGCGCTACCGAGGCCGCAACGCAGGCGAGTGATGCCGCGGCTAAGGCGGCGCAGGCTGCAAGCTGGAGCGCGCAGGCGGCTAACGCCGCGACGGCGCAAGCGACGAACGCCGGTGCGGTCAATCCGACTCCGGTGAAAGGACCGTTCCAGTCGTTCCCGTATTGGGCTGTGTGCTGGATGCTGTTCTTTTTGCTGATGTTCCTGTTTGGCGCCGGTCCCTTTGCCGCGCTGATCTTCTTTACGATTCCCATCTATCACTGGGTGGCGCGTGCGCTCGATGGTGATTGGGCGCGCGGGGATATTCAGGTTGGTCCGGCGCCGGTGGCAGCTAGGGCTCAGAATGTTTCCGCTGCGGTTGACGCTGACGTGACCACCGCGGCCACCGCTGAGCCGATTGCCAAAGAGGGTGATGAATGATGAAGCTTTCGCATGAATCCAAGGTACGCTTGGGCGTTGGCATCGGAGCGTTCATGCTCATCATCGGACTTGTCTTTGGCATTTCGCGGGTATTGATTCATTTTGATGGTCCGTGGGATCTCGACGATGTTGTATCCGGCTTGTCTGGTTTGGACGATGCGGTTGACGACGATGATCTCTTGGATAGCGGTAACTATTCCGCTCGGCCTCAGCGGCTTTCGTGTACGACCTTTGATGCCGATGAGTTTCGCTACCTCGATTTCGATATCGATGCGGCTACGGTGGACGTCAAGGTTGTTGATGGCAACAAGGCTCGCGTTATCGAGCGGGGACGCGTTGCCAATGGTATGGATGCCTCCAAGGCCGCGACGCAGAACATCGCATCCGTCGAGGACTCGACGCTCAAGGTTTCTCAGTTTGGAAGTGATGACGGTAAAGCAATTGACCGCTCGGTTACGGTTGAGCTGCCGCGCCGTGTTGCCGAACATCTGAAGGGAGTCAACGCGCACGTGGGCTCGGGTGATCTGCAGATTGCCGGTGTCACCTGTGATGGTTTCGACCTTTTCCTGGGTGCGGGAGATGTAGAGTTTGCGGGCAGCGTGACTGATGCGCTTAGTGCAGAGGTCGGGTCGGGCGATGTAGCGTTCGAGCTCTACCAGGCCCCCGCGAAGTCGATGGACGTGAGTGTGGGCTCGGGCGATGTGGAGATGACGGTTCCGAACTCTACGGGCTTTAAGGCGAGCCTTACCCTGGGCAGTGGCGACTTCGAGAGTGATTTCCTTCCGCTTGGCTACGATGGCGAGACCATATTGAATTCTGAGTTCGACAATGGCGATAAGTCCGCCACGTATCGTTTTGAGATCGGCTCGGGCGACGTGTCGTTTGATTCGGAGTAACGGGCGCTTTTCGAAAACCCGTAAGCATAGACGCGCTGTTTGATGAAGGCGCCGAAGCCGAGGTCGGCTCCGGCGCCTTTGCCTTTACAATGGGGGCATGGAACAGATTATCTTGAACATACTCGAGGCCCTGCGCCGCGGCGATACCGTGGACGACAAGGCGCTCGTCAAACTGATACATGCCGAGGCGCGCCGCGAGGGTGCCGACAAACGTGACCTGGCCAAGCGCCGTCTGCTGCCGTTTTACCAGCGGGTAAAACGTGAGGAGCCGGCTCGTTGGGCTGGGTGGAACATCGATGCCGAGCTGGAACGCCAGCTGCTGCAGGTGTTGCGTATGAAGCCGCGCCGCACGGCTTCGGGCGTGGCGACCATTACCGTCATCACCAAGCCGTGGCCGTGCTCGGGCGATTGCCTGTTTTGCCCCAACGACCTGCGCATGCCCAAAAGCTATCTGCACGCCGAGCCGGCGTGCGCCCGTGCGGAGCAAAACTGCTTTGATCCGTATCTGCAGGTGAGCGCTCGTCTGACCGCGCTTTCGCAAATGGGGCATGCGACCGACAAGATCGAGCTCATCGTACTTGGCGGTACTTGGAGCGACTATCCGCAAGGGTATCAAACATGGTTTGTGTCGGAGCTTTTCCGTGCGCTCAATGACGATGCCGTGGCCGGCGTGGCAGCCAACCCCATGTTGGCGCGTCCGGGCATCAGCCGTGCCGAGGCGGGGCGCCTGCTCGATGACGCTCCCGCCGATGCCCTGCCGCCGGTGGTGGCGGTGCGTCGCGAGCGCTATAGGACTGCCGGCATTGCGACCGATGAGGCTGAGCTTGCCGCCGGTGTTGCCGGCGAGCAAGGGCGTGTGGATGCTGCCGTGGGTGGCTATAACCGCGCGGTGCGAAAGCTCTATGGCCCCGGCACGCCGTGGGGCCGGGTTGCCGAGTGGCAGACGGCAACGATGGAGGAGCTTGAGCGGCAGCAGCGCATCAACGAGACGGCGAAGCATCGCGTGGTGGGACTCGTTATCGAGACGCGCCCTGATGCCGTGACGTCGCAGGCGCTCACGCTCATCCGCCGCCTGGGCTGCACCAAGATTCAGGTGGGCATCCAGAGCCTCGACCAGCATCTGCTCGATATCAACGAGCGCCGCATTGCTGTGGCGCAGATTGAGCGAGCGTTTTCGCTCGCGCGCCTCTTCGGCTTTAAGATCCATGCGCATTTTATGCTCAACTTGCTGGGCGCCACGCCCGTGGGGGACAAGCGCGACTACGAGCGCTTTATGACCGAGGGCGCCTTTATGCCCGACGAGGTCAAGGTCTACCCGTGTGCGCTCATTGAGGGCTCGCGTTTGGTGGGATGCTACGAGCGTGGCGAGTGGCGCCCCTATACCGAGGACGAGCTGCTCGATGTGTTGGCCGATGACATCGTGGTGACGCCGGCGTTCTGCCGCATTAGCCGTATGATTCGCGACTTTAGTTCCGACGACATTATGGTGGGCAACAAGAAGCCCAACCTTCGCCAGCTGGTCGAGAATCGCCTGGCGGCGCAGGGCAAGGGCGCCAAGGTGCGCGAGATTCGCTATCGCGAGATCAGCACGGCGGGCGCCGACCTGGGCGAGTTGACCCTTAACGAGGAGGTGGCGTACGAGACGCCGGTGACGCATGAGCGCTTTTTGCAGTGGGTAACGCCGCAGGGCAAGATCGCGGGCTTTTTGCGCTTGTCGCTGCCCGACCGCGCATTTGTTGCCGCGCATGCGGACGAGTTGCCGACGACGCCGGACGAGGCGATGATTCGTGAGGTACACGTGTATGGTATGGCCGCGCGCGTGGGCGATCAAGGCCAGGCGGCTCAGCATCATGGATTGGGGCGCTCGCTGGTGGAGCGCGCGTGCGAAATTGCTCGGGATGCGGGCTATGCGCGCATCAACGTGATTAGCGCGATTGGCACGCGTGAGTACTATCGCCATTTGGGTTTTTATGATCATGGACTCTATCTGCAAAAGGAGCTCTAGATGAACAAGCCGAGTGTTTCTGCCGGTGTCGTTGCCGGCGTTGCCCTGGGAGCCGCGGCGCTCGGTGCGGCCGCCGTTGCTGTTCGCGCTGCCTGTCTGCAGGTCGCGAGGACCCGCAATGGGCTGGCGCGCGTGAAGCGCGTGCACGATGAGAACGGCGACGAAGTCCGCGTGTTGGTGCAAGGCGGCGTGTACCAAAGCGCGACCTATGTTGGCGAGCGTTGGGCAGAGCCCGTCTTTGTGTACTATCGTGCGTTTGACGATGTGTTTGAGGCCGAGGATGCCATGCGCGATGCTTGTAGTCATGGCATCGACCGCATGCTTATGCTGGGCGGCGGCGGGTTTGCCTATCCCAAGTTTGCGCTGATGTCGCACGAGAACTTGCGCATGGACGTCATTGAGTACGACGCCGAGATTACGCGTCTAGCACGTCGTTGGTTCTATCTGGACGAGCTGGAGCGCACGGTGGGAGACCGCTTGCGGGTGATTACCGCCGAGGCTCGCTCGTATCTGGGCGTGACGAGCGTGGGGCATCGTCGCTACGATGTCGTCGTGAGCGATTGCTTTGGCGGTGCCGAACCCGTGCGCGAGCTGGCGACGATTGAGGCGCTGCGTTTGGTGCGGGGCAGCCTGAACCCCGGCGGTATCTATGCTGCCAATATCGTGAGTGCAAACGAGGGGAGCGATGTGACGTTCCTGCGCGATTGCGTTGCCACGGCGCTCGAGGTGTTTGCGCATGTTTGGGTGGTTCCCTGCGGCGACGCGGAATTTGGCGGCGAAGAGAACTACCTGCTCATTGCCAGCGACGGTGACTACACCTTTGCCGAAGCCGTGCCCTTCGATGCCGACTTCTTCGGCACGGCCCTCCGCGACTAGCCTATTCGGGGCGGGCCTCTTTCGACCAGTCTTTTTGGGCTTTTTAGCTACCCCGGCAGGTAACGCGAACGGTTTGGCTGATTAACGGCAGGGATAGCTAAAAGAGCCCCGTCCCAAATTAGCTGGTCCAGCTGCGGATGCGCTGCTTCATGCCCTCGATATCGAGTACGCCTTCGGCAAAGCCCTTGCGCACGAGTTCCTCAGGAACAAATTCGTCGTAACGATCAAAGTAAGGCACCTCGCCGGGATAGACGAGCTCAATGGGATCGAAGTCCTTCTCGGCCTCGGCGGCGAGCACCTCAAAGAACGTCTCCTCGTCGGCCTTCATCTTAAACTGCATATAGTACGGTCGCGACGGGTCGAGTCCGCGAAGGCCCAGCTCAGCGGCACATTTAATCTTGAGCATGCGCTCGAGCGCCAAAAAGGCGTAGCTGCCCAGCCAGGGGAAGAGCACCCAGGTATCGCCGCCCAGGTTGATGAGCGGCTTGGTTCCTGCGCCCGAAATCTCGGCCGTATGACGAGCCTGCGCCAAGCGGGCTCTCGCGTTACCCATGAGGTACGGATATGCCGCGTGCTCGTTAAGCGCTTTGCGCATACGCTCGAGTACGTGTGTATTAATGTCGCCGGGGCAGTCGCCAAAGTAGGCCGGCACGCGACCTTTGACCTGTGTGGCAAAGACGGTATGACGCTTCCAGTCCACTTCCTCGACAATCCAGCAGTGTCCGGCGATGGCGATGCGCTCACCGGGCGGTGGCGGATTGACGATCGTGCCCAATTCGGCCGACTCGCTGCGAACGGTGAACTCCTCGTTTTCCTGAAACACGGCGTAGAACTTAAAGTTGTTAATGATGCGCTCGCCTGCGAGACCCACGATGAGCCCGCCGCCCTCGGTGATCTGAATATGGTCGATGGTAATGAGGTGACGGAGCAAGACGCGATAGTCATCGGCCGAGATGCGGTGAAAATAGCTGAGCGTGAGCACACGCTGGGCAAGTTCTGCCGGCGTGAGCTCACCGGTGCTGGCAAGTGTCGACATGGTCTGGTGATAGAGCAGACTATAGGGGAGTCGATCGAGCTCGGGTGGCTCGACCCACTTTTCCTCACGATAGAGTTGTACGAGCGCGATGCCCTGCAGGAGCTTCCACGGAATGGTCTCGGGCATCATCGTGCGCGGCTCGGGCTCTTCCTCGCGCATGACAAACCACATCTCGGGTGGAAGATCGCGGCGTCCTGTGCGGCCCATGCGCTGCAAAAAGGAGCTGACGGTAAACGGTGCATCGATCTGGAACGCGCGCTCCAGACGACCGATATCGATGCCGAGCTCCAGTGTGGAAGTGGTGACGGTTGTCTGTGCCTGCTCCTCGTCACGCATCAGCTCCTCGGCGGTCTCGCGCAGCGATGCCGAAAGATTGCCGTGGTGGATGAGAAAGCGGTCGGGCTCGTGTCGGCTCTCGCAGTAGCTGCGCAGCATGGAGCATACGGCCTCTGCCTCCTCGCGCGAGTTGGCAAAGACCAGGCACTTGCGGCCGCGCGTATGTTCAAAGATGTAGCCCATGCCGGGGTCGGCGTTTTCGGGCGCGGTGTCGGTGGGGTTGAGAAGCGCCTGCTCGGTCGCCCGCGGGATATCGACTTCGCCCTCGGGGGCCGAGGAAGTGCGACGATCCCTAGAGGTAACCTTGCCCCGTGCCTGTTCGCGACGCTGACGGCGCTCCTCCTGCGTGAGCTGTCCGCTGTGACGTCTGTCTTGGGTGCCGGCGGGCAGTGCCGTGGACGTTGCCGCCTCGATGCGCTCGCACGCAAGCACCTCGGCCTCTTGGGGACCAGCACTCTCGAATCCTCGCTGCTGCGCCTGGGGGCCCGAGTTGTAGAAGTGCTCCATGGAGATGCGCCACACGCGACGCGGTTCCTCAAAACGGGGGATAACGCAGCTGCGTCCCGTTCCCTGCGAGAGAAAGGCGCCCGTGCGCTCGGGGTCGCCGATGGTAGCCGAAAGGCCAATGCGTCGGGGCTGCACACCTGCCATGCGCGAGAGGCGCTCGATAAGGCAGAGCGTCTGCCCGCCGCGGTCGCCACGCATAAGCGAGTGAACCTCGTCGATGACCACATAGCGCAGGTCGCAAAACATGCGCGGGATCGCCATGTGCTTATGGATCAGGAGCGCCTCGAGCGATTCGGGCGTAATCTGCAAGATGCCGCTCGGCTTTTTAATGAGCTTTGCCTTGTGCGACTGCGAGACGTCGCCATGCCAGTGCCAGACGGGGATATCGGCCTCTTCGCAGAGGTCGTTGAGGCGGACGAACTGATCATTGATGAGTGCTTTGAGGGGACCAATGTAGAGGGCGCCTACGCTTGTGGGCGGGTTTTCCCAAAACTCGGTCAGGATGGGAAAGAAGGCCGCCTCGGTTTTGCCGGACGCTGTGGATGCCGTCAGGAGCACGTTGTCTTGCGTGTTAAAGATGGCGTCTGCTGCTGCAACCTGGATAGAGCGTAAGCTCTCCCAATCGTGGGAGTAGATGAAGTCCTGGATAAACGGGGCGTAGCGGTCAAAGGCGTTCACGGGGCCTCCTTTCAACAACGGGTTATCAAACGCAACGGGCAATGGGTCGTCGAATTGCAATATCGGCATTTGCCGAGATAAAACCTACCAAAATAAACCTGTCCCTTTTTGGCAGGTTAGATGGTGAACTCGGCGAAGTTGCGGTCGCCGCCTGCGGTGCCGGTGTTGTCTGTTGCGGCTGTCGGCGCCAGCGCGTCGCCACCGACGCTTTGCAGCAACTCGGCTACGCTAGCATAGGGGTTCTGACACAGGATATCGAGCAACTCGATAAAGTCACGAATGACTTCACGCGGCGTCAGGTGCGTATCGGCTCCCACGCGACCGAACTCAATCTTGAGGAAGTCCACCAGGTCGTTCTCGGTAAGCGTGGGCGTCCAGCCAAAGTAGCCAGCATGGATCTGCATGAGTTTTTCGATGAGCACCAGCAGCTCCTCATAGGTGAGTGGCTGCAGGCGGATGATGGGCGCGAGCATGTCCTTAAGGTCCTCGCGTGCAAAGCGGCCCTGGGCGAGTCGGCTGCGTAGGGCCTCGTAGGAAAACACGCCGCGGCGGCGGTCCTCGATGGAGGTCGGCGTGCCACCCATGATCATGCCCAGGTACTGCGCCTTGCCCTGAAGTGTGTCGTTGTACATGGTCAGGATTTTCTCGTAGTTGTACTGGCGCGTGATGGCGTTGGGAATCTTATACAGATTCACGAGCTCGTCAATGAGCACCAGCATGCCTTTGTAGCCGCTGCAAACCAAAAAACGCGCGATGAGCTTGACGTAGTCGTACCAGTCGTCATCGCTGATGATGGTTGAGGAGCCCAGCTCGGCGCGAGCCTCGCTCTTGGTGCGGTATTCGCCGCGGATCCATTTGGTCACGCGGCTCATGGCCTCTTCGTCGCCCTCGGATACGGCCGCGCGATAGCGGCGAAGCATGCGGGTGAAGTCGAAGCCGTGGACCATCTCCTCGAGCGGGGCTAGTTGGGCATTGACGACCGACTCGTCGACGTCGGCACACGAGGCGACCCAACGATCCAGGATAAGGTTGAGCGCACCGCCCTCGGGGCGCGTTTTAGTCGATATATTGCGGATGAGCTCGCGGTAGGTGGCAAGGCCCTGTCCCTGACCGCCCTGGAGACGGCGCTCAGGGGATAGATCGGCATCGGCGACGACGAACCCCTCGCCCATGGCGTGCGTGCGGATGGTTTGGAGTAAAAAGCTCTTGCCGGCGCCGTAGCGACCGACCAGAAAGCGGAAGCTCGCGCCACCGTCGGCGATGAGGCTCAGATCGGTGAGCAGGGCGCGGATCTCGACCTCGCGTCCTACGGTGATGTAGGGAAGGCCGATGCGCGGGACCACGCCGCCCTTGAGCGAGTTGAGAATGACGGCGGCGACGCGCTTGGGCACGCGGGGTGCTGCGGATGCGGTATCACTCATGGTCTAGGTATCCTCTCACGTCTGCTTCGTAGTCCTCAATAATCTGCGGTCCTGCCGCGCTAAATTCAATTACGGTGTCGCCCACCAGATCAAAGAGCGCCTCGTTGATGGTATCGACGAGCATGTCCTCGCTCTGCTCCGATTGCGCTACCGCCGATTCCGCCTGTACTGCATTGTGCTCGAGCAGCGCGCGGAGATAGGCGTCTGCAGCAGGCGCGAGTTCGTTCGTGGCGTCAACGGGCGCAGCAGCTGTAAACGCGGGCGTCGGCACAAGAAGCGGCGCCACAACACCAAACTGTTCGGTGGAAATGGTTGGCTCGTCGGCCTCGTCCTGCCGAATGGGTGCCGCGACCGCCTCGACCGTCGCGTCTGCCACGGGCTCGGCTTTCGACCGTTCGGAGCCTGCCGTATCGACCTCTGCGATCATTCCGTCCTCGCGCTCCTCGTCGATCAAAAGCGCCTCGCGCGTTTGCGCGGCGGCGCTCCGAATGTGCCCCAGCTGACTCAGATCGATATCGATCTTGACGGGCTGGTGTGCGGCGTCCCACGAAAGCCATGCCACAATCTCGTCATCGATAATCTTGGCCAGATATTTGGGGACCTTTTCTTCCTTAAGGGGATGGGCGGGGTCAAGCGCCAGGCGCAGGCGTTGGTCGCAGGCGCGCATCATTTCACCGAGCTTGCTGCTCTTTTGCCTACTACCGTGGATACGCATGCATTCCCAAAAGCCGTTTTGGCAACGGTAGATATGGATAGGATCTAGGCGATATTCGCAGTCCTCGTGGCGCTCGGGCGCAAAGAATACGGCCGAGGCAAACATGGTGTAGGGCATGGCCGTCTCCTCCCCAAATAAACTCGCCACGATGCCGGTCTTTCGGTGCGTGTCATAGTAGCGCACCATGCGGACATACACGGCGCACGCCACGTGGCGCAGATCGCGGTGGTGGCTGCGGTCGAGCCGCGAGTTACTTAGGTTATACGTGGAGAGGGCATTGATAGCGGCCATGAGTCGCTCCTCGCGCACCTCATCGGGCGGAAGGGGGAGCGTGGGCTCGGAGGTTTTGCGACGCTTGGGGGGCTGGCCGGATGGTGCCGGTGCTGGTACAAGGTCTCGTGCCGCGCGCCGCAGCTCGATAAGGGCGTTATCGAACATGACGGTTTTAGAGTCACGAAGCAGCTTGGGGTCGAGCCTGTGGAACACGGCGTAGTCCTGCAGCCACACGCGCGCAAACCGGTCGATGCCGGGCTCGAAGGCGCGATAGACATCCCAAAAAGCCTTGATCTTGTTAAAACCATCGAGCGGGTCATCTACGCCAATGCCGCAAATCAACTCATAGAGATACAGAAAGGCAAACGAGGTCGATGTCTCCTCAATATTCCCGCGGCGCACTTGGGCACGCCAGGTAAAGTAGCCGCGCAGCTGCCGGTCGCTCATGGCGTTGTAGGTGGGAAAGTACGACTTAAAGGTGCCGTTGTAGGGACAGTCGTCCTCAAAGTCGGCCATCAGCAGGCCTTGGCGGTAGAAAAGCTCGGCTTCCGAAAGCCAACGGCCCGCCCCGCCCTTTGGGTCTTCTTGCCAACGCGATATCTCACGCATCTTGCGGTATTGGTCGGGGAGGAAGTTCTGCATCTGTCGGCCGGTCTTGAGAATCGGCTCGTCTGCGTAGATTTCGTTTGAGAAGCGGGCGGACTGATGGGTCCGGGCCTCGGCCATAATGCGCTCGATGAGCATCTTGATGTCCTGGTCGGCCACCGCTCCTCCTCTCGAACGCAGCTACGGTGACCTCATATCATAGCACAGCATCAAACAGATGTTCGAGATACCGCTGCGTAGATAGATTTAGAACAGGAGGGCGTAGATGACGGCGATGATGACGGAGGGAAGCATATTGGCAGTGCGGAAGGTCTGAGGACGGATGAGGTTGACGCCGACGCAGAAGATGAGCATGGAGCCTACGAGCGAAAGGCTGTCGAGGGCTGCCGTGGTCATGATGGGGGAGAGTGCACCGGCAAACAGCGTGATCGTCCCCTGGAACACGGCGACGGGCAGGGCGGAAAAGATGCAGCCGCGGCCAAGTGAGGCCGTCATGGTGCAGACGATGATGCAGTCCAGTGCGCCTTTGAGGGCAAGCGTTGACCAGTCGCCGAGCAGGCCGTCCTGGATCGATCCCACAATGGCCATGGCGCCGATACACACGGTGAGTGAAGTCGAGACAAAAGCGTTGGTGAACTCGTTATCGCCCTCGCTGCCGGTTTTGCGCTTGAGCCATTCGCCAAGGTTCTCAATGGCGGCCTCCAAGTTGACGGCCTCGCCGATGAGCGAGCCGAGGGCGAACGAGACAATGAGCATGGTGGTACCAGTGGTCGCCAGCGCCTTCCCATCGATAAGGAGCATCTTTTGCATGGTGCCGCCAAGGCCGATAAACAGGACGCACAGCCCCGACGCTTTCATGAGCGTGTCTTGGATACGCGGTGTGATAAAGCGACCGCCCGCTAATCCCAAAAGACCGCCCGCAACTAAAAGGACAACGTTGATGATTGTTCCCAAGCCCGGCATGAGCCCTCCTGTATTGATGCCAACGTGGCAATCGTAGCAGAATGGAATGCGAGGCACATCGCGACTCATCTAATACGTTATATAAGTGGTATTAGGAATGATGCGCAGTATTTAAGCCTCAGGTGGTTGTCGGGACATAGGGATAGTAGTCAAAGCGCAGTGTCATAAGCCGCTGTGGGGATTCAATAGCCGCGGCGATGATATTGGCATCGCGGGCACGATCAAACCCTTCGAGTTCGATCTGATACGAGACGTCTTGCATAATGTCCAGACGTCGCCAGGCTAGGAGTGTGTCGCCATCGAATTCCAAGGTCTTGCCTCCGTCTGGGGCAACGGCGTATAGGCGCAGTTTAGCGGTGGTTGCAGGGTCGACAACCGTGACCTTTTTAATTTCGTTTCGAGTATTCTTGGCGCCCAACAAGGTGAGCAGTGTTGGGGCCACGACCTCGCCCGATGGCAAAAAGACGACTTCGATGGATTCAGGAAATGCGATGATGGCCGACTTGCGGACGGGCTGATTGGCGGCGGCAACTTCGATGTTCGCAGCGTCGATGACCTCCGTGTGGTCGAGCGCGGCAAGCACGCAGCAGTTACCTTCATCGATCTCTTGAGGATCAGCAAGCCCCAGACTGTCCGCGAGCTCGGGATCGTTTTGATCGGTAGCGGGCTCATTCGGTGCTTCGAAAGAAGCTGGGACGCTGTTTGTCGGCGACGGCGTGTCGCCCGCACCCGCTTCCTTGTCCGCGCTCTCTTCTTGTATGGTTGCGTTGATGGGTTCGTCGTTTGAGGAGAGCGTCTTGGCGTCAAGCGCGGAGGGGAGAATTCCGATGGCTCCGGATCCGTTCCACTCCATTTCGAGAAGCGCCGGGTCGGCAAGAATGCGTTGCCTGCTTTGCGCGTGGGCATCGATTTCAATAGGGCCTGCTTCTATCCCTCGTGTAAGGCTGAGTGATCCGGCTGGCTTCTCGAAATGAGCATCTGTGTCTTTGGTGCTGACGGCGTAGAACAGCAGGGACGCTTCTCCCGCCGCGATGGCATCGGTGCCGGCTTTGGTCAGCCGCAACGATGCCGTGAATGAGAGGGTGGGCTGCGTGTCGTCTGCATTCGCGGCGGCGCAGCCCAGACATATACCGCCTCCTTTCTCGAAAAACGCACCGTCGAAGGCGACCTTCGCTCCGTTCGCCGAGTCATCGACCGAAGCGATGTCGATGCGCAGCTCTAAATTGCATGGATCGCCATCTGCATCGAGCACAACCGAGCGCCACGTGCAGACGGCGCACCCCGCCTGGGAGCCGTTTGCCTTGTTCGAACGATTGATATCCACGACTATCGAGCCGTCCGTATTACGGCGAAGGCATCCCGAGGTTGAGATTGCAGCCTGTGCGAACGAAAAACGCTTGCACGCAATGGCGCTCGACGGATTTGGTGCGGAGCTTAGGGCTGCCGGTAAGAAGTCCGCCATGACGGGAGTCGCCCAGGCGGCGACAGGCGTTCCGGTTGCGAGCGCGCCGCAGAGTGCGACGACGGGCAAAAGGTTCTTCGATGCCATGGGGTCTCCTTAGCTAATTTAGTGCGGCCTGTCCGTGTTTTGTTTCTGGCTGCGTTTGATGTGCAGACCGAGGCCGGCGGTCCCCGCGCCTGCTGCTGTGGCGCCTGCTGCCAAGAGCCATCGTCTGTCGCCTGTCTGCGCCAACGGTTCCTCGCGGTCGCCACGGTCGAGCTCCGAGAGGTCGACCGTCACTTGCGTGGCGGCCTGTGCCTGTTCTTGCTGGGCAAAGGCCATGGCTGGCTCAAATGCTAGGATGCTGACGGCGGCGGCCAGGGCGACGGCCTTATGCCGTGTGCGCACCGGGCTCGACCGTCCAGGTGATCGTTGCAACCTGATCGCCTTCGCCGGTTACGCGGAAGATGTCGCGCGTGACGCGGGCGACGTTTCCGCTTGTCTTGAGCTTAATTTTGTCCGTGCCACCGGCAATGCCCTGGTAACCCATGTCGAAGGCTGCATTCTTGGAAAGATCGAGGCCCGTCTCCTGCATTGCGGTGCTAGCGTTCTGGAGTGCGCCGTCGGGGCCGACCTTAAAGTCGATGGAGTTCTGCGCGGTTCCGGCCTTGGCGTCGGCGGCAATGGTCCAGGTGTTCATGGCGTCGATCTTCATGTTGGTGACATGGATGCCGTAGGCCGAATGATTGTCGATGGTGGTCGCGTCTTCTGAGGGGCCCTGAAGCGTGCCGTCGGGCTTGGCGACGAAGGGAATAACCGTCGGAACTTTGAACTCAACGTTGTCGATCTCGGTCCTGACCATTACCTTCGTGGTTCCAACGCGCCCGGCTGCCATAGCTGGCGTCGGGGCGGCGCCCATTGCGAGCGCGAGCGCGAGCCCTGCGCCCACGACGAGCGCTCTGGCTCCGTTCATGTTCCTGGTGATGTCCATGGTCGTTCCTTTCTATTCGCCGCGGGCCGTCCCCGCGATGATTGGACAAATGCCGGTGAATTGCGTGCGGTGCCGCGTCGGCCGGAAAGCTAGTTCTCGGCTTGCTCAACCCGTACCTTGACACGTGTCGGATTGCCGTGGCTGTCGAGGGTCTTTGCATCGAGTGCCTGGATCTCGATGTATGCTTCGCCTTCTTTGATGTTGCCGGCGGGGCATGTCTCGATTGTCTTGCCGGTCTCGACCACACCGGATTCGTACATGGTCTCGTCGTTTTGGATGACGCGGAATCGCTGGGGAAATTTATTGTCTTGGACGTTTTGCACGTTGATGCGCAGCTTGCCGTTCTCCTGCAGCTGAGCGACCGGCGCGACCGAGATCGTCATCATGTTGTCGCGGACGATGGCATCGAGCTCATCTTGGATTTCTTGGCGCGATTTACCCTCTGCCGTCGTGACTGAGGCACCCGCTTCGGGCACGGGTTGCGACTGCCAAGCGTATAGCCCTACGGCGATGAGGGCGCAGACGATAGCCAGGCAGACAACGACGAGTTTCTTGCGACGTCCCAGTCCTGCGAGGCGGGGCGGCTTCTTCGCACTCATGCGGCATCCTTGGTGGTGTAGACACGTGCGAATGTGGACGGGTCCGCTCCAAAGAGCATGTGAAGCATCAGGCGGCGCGAGTAGATGAGCTCGTCGAAGTCGTGAGGGAGCTCGATGTCGTGGATACGCGCGATGTGGTGGGCGAGCGCCGAGAACGACTCGGGGTCGCAGATAACATCGGTGGTGACATGGTAGACCGCCGTATCGGGGAACGCCTCTTCGTCGAAAGGCAGGAGATAGGGATCGTCGTCGACCTCGATGGCGACGCCGTACTGGGGCCAGTAATATGCCATGGGAACCTCCCTGCTCTTGGGCCAAAACTTCTATCGGTTTTGGCTGTCGACGCCGACCCTATCAGTCGCAACTTGACCAATTTCTGACCAAATGCTTGACGGATTGGTGTCTCCGCAGGTAAAAGGCAGCAAAAATTACTTCAACTTTTTTCGAGCGACAATCGAGCGATCGGCGACGGCGTGGCCATATGTGTTAAAAGCATCGTCTGTCGAGGAAGACTTGCCGTTCGCCGAATTGCACGAACGTAAAAAACGCCAATTATGGAGACGGTCTCGAACACGTCGACGAAACGATGCGGTAACATCTCCCTGCAAACACTGTAGTTAGCTAAAGGGGGAGTTCGCGTGTCTGCAACCATCAAACTCTTCACCGACGAGTTCGAAGAGTATGGCCGCGATGAGTCTCGCACATCGGGCGAGGCCTCAAGCATCTCGTTTCCGACAACGGAGAACGAGGTCCGCGCCATTTTGAAAAAGCTCCATGCCGAGCGTGTCCCGGTGACGGTTCAGGGCGCCCGGACCGGTCTTGCCGCCGGCGCTGTGCCTCATGGCGGTCACATTCTCAATACTTCCCGCATGAATCGCTACTTGTGCCTTCGCCGCGATGAACAAGGCCGCTTTCTGCTGCGCGTGGAGCCGGGCGTTGTGCTTTCGGAACTGCGCAAGCAGCTGGGCAAGAAGGTACTGCCGGCCGATGGCTGGGACCAGGCATCGCTTAAGGCCTACGATGAGTTTCAAGAGGCCCGCGAGCAGTTCTTTCCCACCGATCCCACCGAGGCATCTGCCTGTCTGGGCGGCATGGCGGCATGCAACGCCTCCGGCGCCCGCAGCTACGCTTACGGCCCCATGCGCCCGCATATCACGGGACTCCACGTCGCGCTGGCTGATGGCGATTTGCTTGAGCTTCAGCGCGGCGAGGCTTTTGCCCAGGGCCGCCACCTGTCGCTCGTGACGGCAGAGGGCCACACACTCGAGCTCGATCTTCCTGGCTACACCATGCCCAAGACCAAAAATGCCTCGGGTTATTTTGTTGCGGACGATATGGACGCCATCGACCTCTTTATCGGCGCTTGCGGCACGCTCGGCGTTATCACCGAGCTCGAGATTGCCCTGCAAGCGGCACCTGCGGTCGTTTGGGGTGTGAGCTGCTTTTTCGATAGCGAAGACAAGGCCGTGTCCTTTACCGATTCCGTGCGCCCTGTCCTGTCCCATGCGGTTGCCATCGAGTACTTCGATGCTAGCGCCCTGGATATCCTGCGTCGCCAGCGCGAGCAGTCGACGGCGTTTGCCTCGCTGCCGGTGCTCGACAAAGAGGCCAAGGTCTGTGTCTACGTGGAGCTCGACTGCGATGACGAGGCCCAGGCGACCGAGGAGCTGTACCACCTGGGGTGGGTGCTGGAGCTTGCGGGCGGCCGCGACGATGCGACATGGGTCGCGCGCACCGAGGTTGATCGCGAGTGCCAGCGGTTCTTCCGCCATGCGGTCCCCGAGAGCGTCAACATGCTTATCGACGAGCGCCGCCGCATGGATCCTACCATCACCAAGCTGGGCTCGGACATGTCGGTGCCCAATGCACACTTGGCCGATGTCATCGCCCTTTATCGTCGCACGTTGGCCGAAAGTGGGCTTGAATCTGCCGCCTGGGGTCACATCGGTAACAACCATCTGCATGTGAACATCCTGCCGCGCGATGCGCAAGACTACCGTCGCGGTGGAGAACTCTTTGCCCAGTGGGCTTCCGAGGTCACGGCCATGGGCGGTGCTGTTTCTGCCGAGCACGGCGTCGGCAAGATCAAGGCGGGCTTCTTGGAGACGATGTACGGCCACGAGGCCATGGTCGAGTCGGCGCGTCTCAAACTCCAGCTCGATCCTGCCGGCCAGCTGGGTCGCGGCAACCTGTTTGCGGAGAAGTTCTTGGATGGACTCGTCCAGAAGGGGGGCGCGTGAAGATGAGTGATTTCCATATGGTGGTGTGCGTCAAGGCGGTGCCCGGAAGCACCGAGGTCAAGATGGACCCCAAAACCAATACTATCGTGCGTGATGGCAAGCAGGCGGTCATTAACCCGTTCGATGCAAGCGCTCTGGAATGCGCGCTGGCGCTGAAGGACGACTTTATCGGCTTTGGCATGGACGTGCGTGTGACGGTGGTGTCGATGGGCATCCCCGCGACCGAATCGCTGCTGCGCGACTGCATCGCCCGCGGTGCCGACGACGCGCTGCTGCTGACCGACCAAGCCTTTGCGGGTGCCGATACCCTAGCCACCACCTATGCCCTCAAATGCGGTATCGAGGCACTCGATGAGGACTTTGACCTGCTCATCTGCGGCAAGATGGCAGTGGACGGCGATACGGCCCAGATCGGCCCCGAGCTGGCCGGCGCCTTTGAGATCCCCTGCGTGACCGACGTGAGCTGTGTGCAGAGCGCGGGATTTACGACGTGTGGCTCGCTGGCGCTCGTCCACGGCTGCGATGCCGGCGAGGAGACGGTGTACCTGGAGATGCCGTGTGCGATGACGACCGCCAAGGAGATTGGCCAGCTGCGCATGCCGAGTATTGCCGGCATTCGCGCGGCCGAGGATGCAGACGTGCGCGTGGCTAGCGCTGCCGACGTAAACGCCGATCCCTCGCGTTGCGGCCTTGCCGGATCACCGACGCAGGTCGTGCGTTCGTTTGTGCCCGACCGTGACCAAACGTGCGAGGCCGTTGAGGGAACGGCGTCCGAGCAGGCGGTAAAACTTGCCAAGATTATCGAGGAGATGGCATAGATGAGCGGACTGATAATCGATAGCGAGGCCTGCGTTGGCTGTGGCCGCTGCGTTCGCGCCTGCGCCTCGGGTGGCATTGTGGTGGAGGGCGAGCGCCCCAACCGTTGCGCCCGCGTAACCGACGGCTGCATCCTGTGCGGCGGGTGCGTCGACGCCTGCCCTGTCAGCGCTATCTCGATTGAGCGCGACGAGGCCGCTGGCGCGGTGGACCTTGATGCATATCGAGACATTTGGGTCTTCGTGCAGACTGACGAGCACGACGCCGTGGCTCCTGTGGCCTACGAGCTCATGGGTAAGGGCCGCGAGCTTGCCGATGCTCGCGGCTGCCGTCTGGTCGCACTGGTCGGTATGGGCCCCGAGGGTTCTCTCGGTGACCTGGAGCATCTGGTTTACGCCGGTGCAGACGAGGTCCTGGTCTGTCGCGACGAGCGTCTGCGCCAGAACGACGCAGAGGTTTACGCCCGCCTGATCTGCGATTTGGTGGCAGAGCGCAAGCCCGAGGCCATTCTGTACGGTGCGACCGCCTTTGGCCGCGAACTGGCACCCGGCGTTGCCGTGCGTTTGCAGACGGGCCTTACGGCCGACTGCACCGTGCTTTCGATGGATGCGGAGACGGGCTTGCTGCAGCAGACGCGCCCGGCGTTTGGCGGCAACTTGATGGCCACCATCATTTGCCCCAACCACCGTCCGCAGATGGCAACGGTGCGCCCCGGCATCTTTAAGGCTCCCGACTTCGACTACGGCCGTTCCGGCACGATTGCCCAGGTGATGCTTGCGGAGGACGTTAAGGCCCGTGTCGAGATCTCGATTCCCGCCGAGGAGTGGGGACAGCAGGCCTCAATTGCCGATGCCGA
Organism: Collinsella sp. AF38-3AC; assembly: GCF_003474365.1. Taxonomy (NCBI): domain Bacteria; kingdom Bacillati; phylum Actinomycetota; class Coriobacteriia; order Coriobacteriales; family Coriobacteriaceae; genus Collinsella; species Collinsella sp. AF38-3AC. Next base: position 20,663 of record NZ_QROM01000012.1, on the reverse strand, counting down.
GCGTCTGGTCGTGGTGGGCCGCGGCATTGGCTCCAAGAAAAACCTACCGCTGATGCGAAAGCTTGCCGAGGCTCTGGGTGCCGAGCTTGGCTGCACGCGCCCCGTGGTGGAGGCCGGCTGGCTGGAGTATCGCCATCAAATTGGCCAGACGGGTGTATCGGTCTCGCCCAAGCTCCTCGTGAGCATCGGTGTCTCGGGTGCTATCCAGCATCTCGCCGGCATCGGTGGGGCGGAGTGCATTATCGCCATCAATGAGGACCCGGATGCCCCCATCTTTGGCGCCGCCCAGTACAAGGTTGTTGGAAACGCCGTCGAGGTCGTTGAGGAGTTGCTGGCTCAGCTCGAGTGCTAAGCGCTTGCCAGCCAGCGGCGCAGCTCGTCCTTAAGGCGGCTCCAGGTTGCCTGCGTGGTGGGGTCGATAAAGGGTCGCGTAATGCCAAAGGGCGCGTCGAGCAGGCGATAGATATCGCCTTGCTCGCGCGCCAGCGCACGGCTTGTCGGATAGACGAGCTCAAACATAAAGCAGATGAGTCCCACCAGGTAGTCTGCGGGCTCGTTGCGTTCATCGCGTGCGACGCAGCGGTGCTCGTCAAAGGCGGCAAGCGTCGGTGCCGAGAAGCGACTGGCTACAAACGCGTCCTCATCCACTTTGAGGATAGTGTCGACGGTGCTGTCGGCGATGGTGCGCATAATGTCGATCTTGTCGCCATCGCGCACGATATCGCAGAAGCTCCGCGTGCGCTCGTCGAGCTGCGCGGGTAGACGGAAATCACTGTGATAGGCAATGCTCGCTCGGATGAGCTCATCTTCTGCCGGGTCATCGATAAAGTCGCGGATGCTCGTTACGGCGGGTGCATCGGCGGGATTCTCGCCAAAGAGGACCTCGATGCCCAGCGCTGCATGGCTCATGCTCTCGGCGTCCTTAAAGGTGTCCCAGCGCCGCAGCTGTTCAAAACGACCCATATCGTGCAGCAGTCCGCACAGCCACGCCAGGTCAATGTCCTGCGGTGACCAACCCTGTTTACGTGCCACGGCATCGCATGCCTCGGCAACATGGTACGTATGCTCGATTTTGAGTGCGATACGTGGATTGGCGGCATCGTAGGCATCGGTATAGGTCTTAAAGGCCGCAGCTGCCCGCACACGATCGATAGCTGTCATAATGACTTCCTAAAAAGTTGTGTCTTTCTGTATCTTTCGATCCGGTGGCAATTGTAGGTGATGTCGGTTGCTGCCGGGCGATGATTCTGCCGTGTCGTTGAATGCGGCTCGGACAGCTTGTCGGGACGAGGAACGTTATGGTGCTCAAGATCTTAAAAACCGTCTGGCCGGTGATGCTTACCTATGTTGCGATAGGTGCGCCGTGCGGAATGATTATGGCGCAGGCGGGGATGGAACCATGGATGGTTTTTGCCCTGAGCAGCACGTTTGTGACGGGCTGCGGACAGTTTATGGTCTGCAACCTGTGGCTGGCGGGCGTGCCTGCGGCATCGATCGTCGCTAGCGTCGCCGCAATCTCCTCGCGCTTTGCACTTTACTCGGCATCGATCGCACCGCATCTGGCGGGCGCCTCGAAGCGTCAGACGCTGGCCGTTGCCGCGACGCTCACCGAGGAGGCATATGGCATCTCGCTTGCCAAGTTGATTGAGGGGCAGGATTGGGGTCCGCGCGAGTCCTTTGCGCTCAACGTGATCCTCATCGCAACATGGGGCGTTTCGTGCACAACGGGCGCCGTTGTCGGTGCCGTTGTCGATGTCCCCACCGCTCTTGCAGGTTTTGTCTGCACATCGCTCTTTATCTGCCTGCTCTTTTCGCAGCGACTGTCGCGTGGCAATGCCGTAGCTGCCGTTTTGGCTGCGGCATCCGTCGCCGTATGCAAGTTCTTGGGGTGGACGAATGTCGCCGTGCCGGTAAGCGTACTCGTCGGCGTTGCCGCGGCGCTCGTGTGCGATGCCCTCGCCGAAGGAAGGGGTGCTCGCGATGCCCGTTAACGAGTTTTTGGTCCTGTGGCTTTCGTCGTGGGCGGCCATCGCGTTTTTCCGCATTGCCCCGGCGTTTGCTTTGCGTGGGAGAACGCTTTCACCCCGCGTTACCGAGGCCTTGGGCTATATTCCGCCCGCTGCCTTTGCGGCGCTAGTCGCTAACGACCTGATAAGCCCCGGCGCTTTCGATGCCGGCTTGTGGCAGGGCTTGATTCCCTGGATCGCATCTGCCGGCGTCGTGGCGGTGGCAATCAAGACAAAGTCGATGCTGTGGTGCTGCGTCTCGGGCATCGTGCTCTATATCGTTTTGAGCCTCGTATAAGAGCAGGGCGCGTTTACCGTCTCGACTTTGCGAATCGAATTTCTCACCGAGCCGGTCTGCTTCTTCTGGTACCATGGTCAAACTTTACTGTAGCAAAGTATGACGTGGGCTTTTGTATCCCGTCAACGGAAATGGGGGTTTCATGGCACAGGAAGCGACCGCCAACGAGCAAAAGAAATTCAAAGTACCGCGAATCCCGGGCGACATCATGATCTACCCGATGATCGTCGGTCTTTTGCTCAATACCTTCTGCCCGCAGGTCTTCGAGATCGGTGGCTTCTTTACCGCCGCCTGTCGCGGCGGTTCCAATACCATCGTCGCCGCGATCCTGCTCTTCGTGGGTGCCGGCATCAGCTTTAAGTCCACGCCGGGCGCTATCAAGACCGGCGTCGTCGTACTGATCCCTAAGCTTGTGGTGGCAGCCGCGCTGGGCCTGGGCGTTGCGTATTTCTTTAACGACAACTTTTTGGGCCTGAGCTCGGTCTCCATTATCGGCGGCATCACCTTCTGCAACATGGCGCTCTATACGGGCATCATGGGCGAGTTTGGCGATGAGTCCGAGCAGGGCGCCGTGGGCATCCTGTTCTTTACGGCCGGCCCCGCCGTCACCATGATCATCCTGGGCGTTTCTGGTCTTGCTAACATCCCGCTGGGCACCATCGTCGGCTCCATCCTGCCGCTTGTCATCGGTATGGTTTTGGGCAACCTCTTCCCGTTCATAAAGAACCTGCTGGTTCCCGGCACCAATCCCGCGATTGCCGTCATCGGATTTCAGCTTGGTGCATCCATGAGCCTGTCGAGCTTTGTCACTGGTGGCATTTCCGGCATCTTGCTGGGCCTTGTTACGTTGTTTGTCGTCGGTCCCATCACCTTTGCGTTCGAGCGCCTGTGCGGTGGTAACGGCAAGGCCGCCGTGGCTTGCTCCACCATCGCCGGCACGGCTATGACCACGCCGGTTGCTCTTGCCGAGGTGGCGCCGCGCTATGCAGAGCTTGCTCCCACCGCGTACGCCCAGATCGCCACCGCCGTTATCATCACGGCGATCATGGCTCCGATTCTTACTGGCTGGGTCGATAAGAAGTTCTGCCAGGGCAAGGAGGACCTGTCGTCCGCCGGTGTCGAGGCCATCGAGGAAGCCGTCGCGACCGACATCTATGGCGAGTAGCAATCATCATTCATCAATGATGCCGGCGCGCAATTCGCGCCGCTCGAGCGTCCGAACGGAAGCTGTCTTGCAGTAATGTTCGGACGCTCTGCTATGACTCCCTTTACCCCTACGGAATAGGGGGTGTTTATTTCCCAGGCACGATTCGGGAGATTCTGGCCACTTGGATATTGAAGGGATGGCGTCTAGTGGTTAAGGCACTCAAGATTGAGATATTCCTGCTCTGCATGATTGTTCTTATCGGGCTTGCCGCGCGAAGCCGTCGCTCTTTATTCTCGAGTACCCAGCAGCTATTGTTTAGCATGCTCGGCTATACCTCTGCCGCGTAAATATTATTCGATATGATCTGGACGCTCTCGGATGGTGTGGACGGCACGCTGGGCATTGCCGCCAACTGGATTTCCAACGCGGTTTCGTTTTCACTCTTTGCCATCGCGTGCCTCATTTGGTTTATCTATTCCGAGACAGTGCAGGGCTCTCGCCTTTTGACCGCGCGCTATAAGGTGGCGCTCGTAACGTTGCCTACGGTGCTGGTGGTCGTGCTGGCGTTTACGAGCTGCTGGACGCACGCCCTGTTCTATATCGATGCGCAGGGCGTGTATCATCGCTGCTTTGCCTATATGATCCAGCCCATCGTCAGCTACTGCTACGTTATTCATACGTCCCTGCACGCGTTTGTGCAATCGCGCAGGGTCGAGAGTCTACAAAAGAAGGCCATCTATCGAACCTTGGCATTTTTCGCCATTCCGGTCCTGGTGGGCGGCACCTTTCAGGTCGTGTTTTCGGTGCCCGGGCTTTGTGTCGGCATAATGATTAGCATGCTGCTGCTCTACATCGTCTGCCAGGAGCAGCTGATCTCGACCGATCCGTTGACTGGCCTCAACAATCGAAACCGATTTGAGACCTATATGCTGTCGCTCTTCTCGAATGCGGATCATACGGGCGATGTGTATCTGCTCATGATGGACGCTGATGGCTTTAAGCAGATTAATGATCGCTACGGACATGTGGAGGGTGACCGCGCTCTTCAGCTCATCTCCACCGCGCCCAAAGATGTCTGCTCGGCGTCTGGTGGCTTTATCGCACGTTATGGCGGCGATGAGTTCGTAGTGCTCCAAAAGGCGATAGCAGAGCAGGACATCATGCGCCTGTGCGAGGCAATCAACGACGAGCTCGCGCGTACCGAGGTGCCGTATCTGTTGCGGATGTCTATCGGCTACGCACGGATGGGTGATGGTGTCGATACCTGGTAAGATTTGCTTCGCGCTGCCGATGCGGAGCTCTACCGCGTAAAGCACGAGAAGAAAAAAGCCGGCGTCCAGATACGCTAGAAAAAAGCGACCACGCGAATGTCCGCTGCAGGTGCGGCATATGCAAGGGCCTGGCTTGTTAGGCCTGTTTAGGTTTGTTGACAATGATGATGCCGCCGCAGACCAGGAACAGGGCCACAATGACGGTAACGGGGCTTGTGCCAGCACCCTCGCCGAGCAGCAGCGCGCTTAGCGCTACGCCAAAGACCGGGTTCATAAAGCCAAAGACCGAAACGCGGCTGACGGGGTTGACGGCGAGCAGGCGAGACCACAGCGAGTATGCGACGGCGGAAATGAGTGCCATATATATGATGAGCGCGATGGCGGGGACGATTTTGGTGGGGGATAGCGCGCCGCCCATCAAAAGCCCGATGGCGGTAAGGACCAGACCGCCGACTAAAAACTGCCAGCCGGCGAGTAAAACGCCGTCATGCTCGCGCGAGAAAATGCCAATGAGGCAGGTCGACAGGGCGCCCGCAACGGTGGAAGCCAGGATAAAGCCCTCGCCGTCGAGCGCAAAGCCAAAGGTGCCATCCGCGCCCGAAAGGTTGACGAGCGCTACACCGGCAAAGCCCAACACGCAGCCAAGCACCTTGGCTGTATCGAGCTTCTCGGTGTGAAACGCCAGAGCGGCAAAGAGGATTGCGAGGAAGTTGGCGCTGGCCTCAATGATGGAGCTCGACATGGCGCTGGCGCGCGAGAGTCCCAGGTAGAAAAAGAAGTACTGCCCGATCGTCTGGAAAAGCGACAAGACAAAGATGGGCTTGATGTCGCGAGCCTGCGGGATGAGTGGGCGGCGCTTCGCCGCGCTCATCCCAACGATGACCAGGGCGCCGGCAAGCGTGAAGCGCAAGCCTGCAAAGAGCAGCTGCGAGGCACTATCGTGCGCGGGAATGCCAAAGAGCTCGTAACCGATCTTGATGCAGGGGAAAGCCGATCCCCAGAGCGCACAGCAGATAAGGCAGCCCAGAATGAGTCCGGGCAGGGTGGCGAGATGCGGCTTGCGGCTTTCCATGATGTCCTTCCTGTATGCGCGAAGCAAAAAAGAACCCGCCACCGGAGGTGCCGGCGGCGGGTGTTGTTACCCGAAGGGATTGTACCCGATGGGAACGTCTTTAGGCGAAGTAGGCTACGCCGCTCTCAAAGATCGGCATGAACTTATCGCCGGGGACATGCTCGGGAACGTTGCGGTACAGGTTGTCGCCGCGACGCTCGGCATGGCCCATCTTGCCCAGGACGCGGCCGTCGGGGCTCGTGATGCCCTCGATAGCGAGTGCGGAGCCGTTGGGGTTGACGGAAAGATCCATGCTGGGCTTGCCGTCCTCGCCCACGTATTGCGTGGCGACCTGGCCGTTGGCGATTAGCTGGGCGAGCACCTCGTCATTGGCGACAAAGCGGCCCTCGCCGTGGCTGATGGCGACGGTGTAGGGGTCGTCCAGGCTGCATTGCGACAACCATGGGGACAGGTTGGACGAGATGCGGGTGCGCACCAGACGGCTCTGGTGGCGACCGATGGTGTTGAACGTCAGCGTGGGCGCGTCGGGCGTGGCGTCGACGATGTCACCGTAGGGCACCAGGCCGAGCTTGACCAGGGCCTGGAAGCCGTTGCAGATGCCCAGCATCAGGCCGTCGCGGGCCTTGAGCAGGTCGCGAACTGCCTCGGTGACCTCGGGAGCGCGGAAGAACGCCGTGATGAACTTGGCGGAGCCGTCGGGCTCGTCACCGCCCGAGAAGCCGCCGGGGATCATGACGATCTGGCTTTGGCGGATGCGACGGGCAAGCTCGTGGGTGCTTTCGGCAACGGCCTCGGGCGTGAGGTTGTTGATCACGAAGGTGTCGGCCTCGGCACCGGCGGCGCGGAAGGCACGGGCGCTGTCGTACTCGCAGTTGTTGCCGGGGAAGACGGGGATAATCACGCGCGGGCGGGCGATCTTGGCGCCGCCGTACACATGGATGTCCTTGGCGCGATAGTCAATGGTCTCGGCCTCGGGCTGCTCGCTGGTGCTGCGGTAGGCAAAGACGCCCTCGATGCCGCTCTCCCAGGCTTCCTGGAGCTCGGAGAGCTCGATGACCTCGGAGCCGGTGTCGATGACATAGCCCTCGACGGTGGTGCCCAGGGGCTCGACGACAACGCCGTCGGCGACTTCGGGCAGCTCGGCATCCTCTGCGAGCTCGACGATAAAGCTGCCGTAGAGCGGGGTGAAGAGGCTCTCCACGTCCACGTCCTCGGCAAGCTCGATGCCGATCTGGTTGCCGACGCACATCTTAAAGAGGCTCTCGGCGCCGCAGCCGTAGCCGGGCGTGGAGATGGCCAGGGCGTCGCCGGTGGCGGTGAGCGCCTCGACGGCGTCAAACGCGGCGAGCAGCTGCTGGGCATCGGGGCGGTAGTCTTCGCCATAGGTGGCGGGGGCGATGCGGACGACGCGGTGCGTCAGGCCCTTGAACTCGGGCGATGTGGCGCGGGCGGCGCGACCCACGGCCACGGCGAAGCTGATGAGGGTCGGCGGAACGTTGAGCTCGCCGGCCTCGTCCTCAAACGAGCCGCTCATGGAGTCCTTGCCGCCGATGGCGCCGGCACCCAGATCGACCTGGGCCATAAGAGCACCCAGAACGGCTGCCATGGGCTTGCCCCAGCGCTCGGCTTCGGTGCGCAGGCGCTCGAAGTACTCCTGGAAGGAGAGGTAGGCGCGCTTGTGCTCAAAACCGGCGGCGACGAGCTTGGCGATGGACTCGACTACGGACAGGTAGGCACCTGCAAACTGGTCGGCCTCCATCAGGTAGGGGTTGAAGCCCCATGCCATGGCGCTCGCCGTGGTGGTCTCGCCGTCCACGGGGAACTTGGCGACCATGGCAGAGCTCGGGGTGAGCTGCGTCTTGCCGCCAAAGGGCATGAGCACGGTGGCGGCGCCGATGGTGGAGTCGAAGCGCTCGGAAAGGCCCTTGTTGGAGGCGACGTTAAGATCGGTGACGAGCGAGGTCATACGCTCGGCAAGCGTGGTGCCGGCCCAGCTGGGCTGCCACACGCTGCGGGCGCAGACGTGGGCGGCCTGGTGCTTGGGCGCACCGTTGGAGTTGAGGAACTCGCGGGACAGGTCGACGATGGCGACGCCGTTCCAGGCCATGCGCATGCGCGGCTCGGCGGTAACCTCGGCGATAACGGTCGCTTCCAGGTTCTCCTCGGCGGCGTAGCCCATGAACTCCTCGACGTCACCGTCGGCGACGGCGCAAGCCATGCGCTCCTGGGACTCGGAAATGGCGAGCTCGGTGCCGTCCAGGCCGTCGTACTTCTTGGTCACGGTATCGAGGTCGACATACAGGCCGTCGGCAAGCTCGCCCACGGCGACCGAGACGCCGCCGGCGCCAAAGTCGTTGCAGCGCTTGATCAAGCGACAAGCGTCGCCGCGTCGGAACAGGCGCTGCAGCTTGCGCTCGACCGGGGCGTTGCCCTTCTGGACCTCGGCACCCGAAGTCTCGATGGACTCGGTGTTCTGGGTCTTGGAGGAGCCGGTGGCGCCGCCGATGCCGTCACGGCCGGTGCGGCCGCCCAGCAGGATGATCTTGTCGGTGGGGGCGGGGCACTCGCGACGCACGTGGTTTGCCGGGGTAGCGCCCACGACGGCACCGACCTCCATGCGCTTGGCCACGTAGCCGGGGTGATAGAGTTCGTTGACCTGACCGGTGGCAAGGCCGATCTGGTTGCCGTAGCTGGAGTAGCCGGCGGCGGCGGTGGTCACGAGCTTGCGCTGCGGGAGCTTGCCCTCGAGCGTCTCGGAAACCGGGACGGTGGGGTCGCCGGCGCCGGTGACGCGCATGGCCTGGTACACATAGCTGCGGCCCGAGAGCGGGTCACGGATGGCGCCGCCCACGCAGGTGGCGGCACCGCCGAAGGGCTCGATCTCGGTCGGGTGGTTGTGGGTCTCGTTCTTAAAGAGGAACAGCCAGTCCTGGTCCTCACCATCAACATCGACCTTTACCTTGACGGTGCAGGCGTTGATCTCCTCGGACTCGTCGACATCGGTCATGACGCAGGTCTTCTTGAGATACTTGGCGCCGATGGTGCCCATATCCATGAGGCAGACGGGCTTGGCGTCGCGACCGAGCTCGTGGCGCATCTCCATGTAGCGGTCGAAGGCCTGCTGCACCACGGCGTCGTCGATCGTCACGTCATCCAGGACGGTACCGAAGGTGGTGTGGCGGCAGTGGTCGGACCAATAGGTGTCGATCACGCGGATCTCGGTGATTGTGGGGTCGCGATCTTCATCGCGGAAGTACTGCTGGCAGAAGGCGATGTCCGCCTCGTCCATGGCAAGACCGCGCTCGGAGATAAAGGCGGCAAGACCGGCTTCGTCGAGCTCGCGGAAGCCGTCAAGCACCTCGACGGGCGCAGGCTCGGGGGTCTCCATGTGCAGCGTCTCGGGTAGGTCGAGTGAGGCAATGCGGGCCTCGACGGGGTTCACCACGTAGTGCTTAATGGCATCGATGGCGGCCTCGTCCAGGGCGCCCGAGATCATATAGACCTTGGCGGAGCGCACGGCGGGGCGCTCGCCCTGGCTGATGAGCTGCACGCACTCGCTGGCGGAGTCGGCGCGCTGGTCAAACTGGCCAGGCAGGAATTCGACGGCAAAGACGGCGCCATCGCTTGCGGGGAGCTCGTCGTAGGTCACATCGACCTGGGGCTCGCTAAAGACGGTCGGCACGCAGGAGCGGAACAGCTCCTCATCGATGCCCTCGACGTCGTAGCGGTTGATGATCCTCAGAGCCTCGATGCCCTTGATGCCGAGAATCTCGGTCAGCTCGCCCTTGAGCTGCTGAGCCTCGACGTCGAACCCGGGTTTCTTCTCCACGTAGATACGAGAGACCATTGGTTCCTGCCTTCCTGATCGGTTGGGCGTACGGTGCGGTATGCGGCAGCGGTCGGTTTGCGGGGCAAGCCTCGCGATCGCCTTGAGCCGCATACTTTTAAACCTCACTATGATACGACAGCTCGTGGCGCGTTGAGGACGGCGAGGGTGCTACAGTGGAGCGCAAACAAGAGAAAGGCATCACATGGCATTTGTTTCGCTCGCCATCATCGCACTCGTGGCCTTTGCAAGTCCCTTCATCGCCTCGGCGATTCCCGGAAAACCCGTTCCCGAGACGGTCTTTTTGCTCGTGTTTGGCGCGGTGCTGGGACCTCATATGCTCGGCATTATCCATGTGGATGCCGAGGTCTCGCTCGTGTCCGAGCTCGGCCTGGCCTTTTTGTTCCTGCTTGCCGGTTTTGAGATCGATCCCAAGAACATCACGGGCATCGAGGGGCGTTACGGCATGGCGACGTGGGTCGTTACGTTTGGTATCGCCTGGCTTGCCGTGCGCTTTACCCCGTGGTTTTCGGTCAGTCATTTTGATGGCATCGCCGTGACGCTAGCGTTGACCTCGACGGCGCTTGGGGCGCTCATGCCCATCTTGCGCGAGCGGTCGCTTTCTGGGACGCGCGTCGGCGATTCGATTCTTGCCTATGGTACGTGGGGCGAGCTCGGACCCGTGCTCGCCATGTCGGTGCTGCTGTCTGCCCGTACGGGTGTCGAGACGCTGTTGATCTTGGGGCTGTTCGCCGTGGTGTGCGTGCTGCTTGCCGTGGTCCCCAGCCGCTCCAAGCGTATTGGCAGCCGCTTCTTTGCCTTTATTCAGGAGCGCGCCGATACGACTTCTCAGACGTTCGTGCGCCTCACAGTGCTCATCCTGGTCACGCTCGTGGCGTTTTCCGCTATTTTTAGCCTCGATATCGTACTGGGCGCTTTTGCCGCGGGCTTCGTCCTGCGCTACATCATCCCCGAGGGCAACCATACGCTCGAGCTTAAACTCGATGGCCTTGCCTATGGCTTTTTGATCCCGGTGTTCTTTACCGTTTCGGGCGCCAAGATCGACCTGACGGCTGTAGCATCGCGCCCTGGCCTGCTCGTGGGCTTTATCGTGGCGTTGCTGGTTATCCGTGCCGTGCCCATCGTTGTCTCCATGGGCATCTGCCCTAAGACGCGCGATGTTTCTGCCTACGGTCGCATCACCGTGGCGCTCTACTGCACCACGGCACTGCCGATCATCGTCGCCGTGACGAGCGTCGCCGTCAATGCCGGCGCATTATCGCAAGGCGTCGCTTCGGTTATGGTGGCAGCCGGCGCCATCACGGTGTTCCTGATGCCACTGCTCGCGCAGCTCTTCTACCGCGTGGTCGATGCGGCGCCGGTCGCCGCCGTGGCGGAGGTTGCCGAGCATCCCGCCGATGCGCTCAATATCCTGCGTGCCCATCACGACCTGGCAAGTCTTCTCGCCCGCGAGCACGAGCTATTGACGTCGCATGGACATGGTCGCGTATTCGAAGGCTTGCCTACACTCGACACGATTGCCGAGCGCCTTTCTGATCGGGCGGCGAGCGAACGCATCGATGCGCGCATTGTGGATGCGGCGCATCTGCTTGCCGATAAGACCTATGGCGACGAGATAGATCCGTCCGAGCTCACCCCGCGTGAGCGTCGCCGCCTAGAGCGCGCCAAGCTCGCCGTGCACGAGTACCGCCGTCGCATGCTGGAGCTTTATGCGCACGAAGAAGCCGACGAGGACGACGGCAAGTAGCCGACGCTGATGCGGGGGCGGCATTCCCGTTTGAGGACGGACGCGAAACGGGACACAGTTTCCCTTCAAACAGAAGAAGACGCGCTGTCTGCGGTTGATGTGGACAGCGCGCCTTCTTTGGTTGAGCTATGTTGAGGCCAGGGGCCAAAGCTCGTGGTCCCTTAGGAGCGGGCGGCTCCATCGACGGGGAGCACGGCGCCTGTGACGTAGGCGGACATGTCGCTCGCCAGGAAGACGAAGGCGTTGGCGACATCCTCGGGCTCGCCCATGCGGCCCAGCGGAATGGTGGTGATGATAGGCTTGATGACCTCTTCGGGCAGGTTGGCGACCATATCGGTCTTGGTCACGCCGGGTGCGACGGCATTGACGCGAATGCCCATGGGGGCGAGCTCGCGCGAGAGCGACTGGACCATGCCGTTGACGGCAAACTTGGACGTGGGATAGCCAACGCCGGAGGGCTGACCGTACTTAGCGACCATCGAGCTCGTGGTGGTGATGGTGCCGCCGTGGCCGGCCTCGGTCATGATCTTGGCGGCAGCCTGGTGGCCGTTAAAGACGGCGACGACGTTGAGGTCCATGACCTTGGCAAACTCCTCGGCCGTGTAGTCCAAAAGGGGCGAGCGCTGGGAGATGCCGGCATTGTTGACGACCGTGTCCAAGCCGCCCATATCGGCGGCAGCCTGGGTAAAGGCCTCAGTTACGGCCTCGAGCGAGGTGAGGTCGCAGGAGCGGCCCCAAACCTTGGCCTCGGGATAGGCGGCTGCCAGTTTCTCAACGGCTGCGTCGGCAGTCTCCTGGCGCGAGCCAAAGACCGTGACGGCGGCGCCTTCCTCGATAAAACGGCAGGCGATGGCATAGCCGATTCCGCGCGTGCCTCCGGTGATGATTGCTTTCTTGCCCTTGAGCAGCATATCGCTTCCTCTCTTATGTGCATGGATACTTGCAGCACAGCATAGTGGCGGCAAAAAACAGCTGACGCCGCATATCGGTAAACGGTATCCACGGTTGTTGATGAACGGTCAAGTTGCTCAAACGTTAGTCGACCACTTCGTGCAAAAGATGTAACTAAAAGGGGCTCCCATCCAATCGGATGGGAGCCCCTCATGCGTTATTTGATTTGCCGAGAATCGGGCTAGTTGGCCATGACGCCTTCGGTCCAGGCCTCGACGTCCTCGATGCGCAGGACGTTGGCGATTTCGGCCACGCAGTCGACGCTGGCAAGCTCGGCGGCGGCAGCCTGGACGTCCTTCTCGAGCGCGCGGTGCGTCAGGAAGATGACCGAGCAGGTATCGCTGACGCCCGACTTGCCGTCCTCGACCTGGTTGATGAGCGAGATCGAGATGTTGTGCTTGGCAAAGATGTCGACCGTCTCGGACAGGGCGCCCACGCGGTCGGCGACCTTCAGACGCACATAGTACTTGGTCTGGAGCTCGTCCATGGGCTTAAAAGCGAGGTTGTGACCATAGGGCTCAATCTCGGGCAGCGGAGCAACGCCGCGGCTGATTTGCTCGGAGAGCGACAGGATATCGCCCACGACGGCGCTCGCGGTGGGGAAGGAGCCTGCGCCGGCACCGTAGAACATGGTCTCGCCCACGGCGTCGCCTACCACGTAGACAGCGTTCATGGCACCGTTGACCTTGGCGAGCATGTGGTCGGCGGGGATCAGCGTGGGATGCACGCGGACGTCGACGCCGGCGTCGGTGTTGCGGGCGATGCCGAGCAGTTTAATGGTGTAGCCGAGCTCGCGGGCCTGGGCGATGTCCTCGGCGCCGATGGTACGGATGCCCTGCTGGTAGACGTCGTCGGTGGTCACACGGGTGCCAAAGCCGATGGAGGCGAGGATGGCCGTCTTGCTGGCGGCATCGAAGCCGTCGACGTCGGCGGACGGGTCGGCCTCGGCGTAGCCCTTGGCCTGCGCGTCGGCGAGCACGTCGGCGTAATCGGCGCCCTCGGCGTCCATGCGCGACAGGATGTAGTTGGTGGTGCCGTTGAGGATGCCGGCGATGGTCAGGATCTTGTTGCCCACCAGGTCGTGCTCGAGCGTGCTGACGATGGGGATGCCGCCGCCGCAGCTGGCCTCGCACTTGATCTGCACGCCGCACTCACGCGCCTTCTCGGCGAGCGTCTCGACGTGACGGCCGAGCAGGGCCTTGTTAGCGGAGACGACGTGCTTGCCGTTCTCAAAGGCCGTGGTGAAGATCTCGGTTGCGGGATGCTCGCCGCCAATTAGCTCGACGACGATGTCGACGGTGGGGTCGGTGACGACATCATGCCAGTCGCTCGTAAAGGCCTCGCGCTCAATACCGGCGGCTTCGGCCTGCTCCCAGGCAAGCGCGCAGGCGCGGGTCAGCTTAAGGTCGATGCCGTAGGCGGCCAGGTACTCATCGTGGTGGCTCTTGATCAGACGGGCCACGCCGCCGCCGACGGTTCCCAGGCCGATCAGGCCGACGTTCACGGTGCGCAGGGGTTCGCTCATAGATAGCTCCTTCGTGCATCTGTATGGATGATTGACCAGTTAAGGTTGAGTGCATTCTAGCGTGAACCAAGGGCGCGTGCTTGCCAGGCAACAGGAGCCGCATAAAACGCTACCCCCGAAACGCTGCGGAAATATTGGAAACACGCTCGCTACAAACGAACTCCCGTAACAAATTGTCAACGTTTGGGCCATAAGGTTTGCCCTGTACCGCAAGACGGCCGCACCGCGGCCAGCGAAAAGGGGGACACCATGTTCAACATCAACAGCACGCTCAGCCGTAGGAACTTCCTCGCCGGCGCCGCCGCGCTCGGCAGCACCGTCGCACTTGCCGGCTGCTCCTCGGGTGGCTCGGACGATGGGTCTGCCGATGACGGCAAGTCTTTCAAGATCGGCGTCATCGGTCCTCTGACCGGTGCCGCGGCCACCTATGGCGTCTCGGTCGAGAAGGGCGCCAAGCTCGCCGTAAAGGATTTCTCGACCAAGGACCTCAAGCTCTCGCTTAAGTCCGAGGACGACGTCGCCGACGGCGAGAAAGCCATCAACGCCTTCAATACCCTGTGCGACTGGGGCATGCAGGCGCTCGTCGGCCCCGTCACCACCGGTGCCGCCGTTGCCGTCTCGGGTGAGATTGCCGACGACATGCTCATGGTCACGCCTTCCGCCTCGTCGCTCGATGTCACCAAGGACAAGACCACGGTCTTCCAGGTCTGCTTCACCGACCCCACCATGGGCACGAGTGCCGCGAAGTTTTTGGCCGAGAAGTACGCAGACGCCAAGATCGCCCTGTTCTACAACTCCGGCGATACGTACAGCTCGGGCGTTGCCGACGCCTTTGCCGAGCAGGCCAAGGAGTCCAAGCTCGATATCGTCGACACCGAGACCTTTAAGGACGACTCTTCCACGAGCTTTACCAATCAACTGACCAAGGCCAAGGAGGCCGGCGCCACGCTCATCTTTGCGCCGATCTACTACACGCCGGCGTCCGTCCTGCTCAAGAACGCCAAGGACATGGGCTACGACATGACGCTCATGGGCACCGACGGCATGGACGGTCTGCTCTCTGTGGAGGGCTTCGATACCTCGCTTGCCGAGGGCGTGCTGCTCATGACGCCCTTCTCCGCCGACGACGAGAAGAACGCCGACTTTGTCAAGGCATATAAGGAGGAGTACGACGAGACCCCCAACCAGTTTGCCGCCGACGCCTACGACTGCGTCCACGCGATCGCCGAGGCCATCGACAAGGCTGGCATCGATACGACGGCCGACGGTGCCGACATTGCCGCCGAACTTGCCCGCGCCATGCGTAAGATCAAGATCGATGGCCTGACCGGCGAGCTCACCTGGAACGACGAGGGCCAGGTCGAAAAGCCCGCTACGGCCTATGTGATTCAGGACGGCAAGTACATCGCCGCCTAAGAGCGTATAAAACGCAACCGGTGAGGCTCTTTTATTCAGGGCGAGGATGCTTGTAACAGAATGGAAACATTACTTTTACACAATAAAGTGGCAGATATGCATAAAGCGGCAAAAATACGCAGAAATATGGATAAAAATCTGAGGTATAAGAAAAGTTGAAATAATCGCCACTTTTCCTAACTAAAGCGTCTACTATTTTGCGAACGCCGAACACGGCGAAGGATGGCCTGTCGGGTAACCGAAACCCGACGAGATTTGAGAGGAGAGCCGCATGTCGAGCCTCACCGGTAAGTCATTGAACCCTGTTATGAATCGCAGGAGCGTTATCGCGAGCGCAGCAGGTCTGGGGGCGATGTCTATTCTAGCTGGCTGCTCCTCCAACGGCGGCGATAGCGGTTCCGCTTCGAGCGACGCCTCGTTTAAGATCGGCACCATCGGCCCGCTGACCGGTGCTGCCGCGTCCTACGGCAAGTCCGTTACCCAGGGCGTCGAGCTTGGCTGCAAGGATTTCTCGACCAAGGAGCTGCCACTTGTCAGCAAGGCCGAGGACGACCAGGCCGACGGCGAGAAGGCCGTCAACGCCTTCAATACCCTGCTCGACTGGGGCATGCAGGCCCTCGTCGGCCCGACCACCACGGGTGCGTCGGTTGCCGTTGCCGCCGAGTGCGGTAACGACCCCAAGACGTTCATGATCACCCCGTCCGCGTCCTCCGAGGACGTTACCGACGGCAAGGATTGCGTCTTCCAGGTTTGCTTCACCGACCCCAACCAGGGCGTCAACGCTGCCAAGTTCCTGGCCCAGAAGTATGCGGACGAGAAGTTCGTTCTGTTCTATAACTCCGGCGACGCCTATTCTTCGGGTATCGCGGATTCCTTTAAGGCTCAGGCCGCTGAGTCCAAGCTCGAGATCGTTGACGAGGAGACCTTTAAGGACGACTCCGCAACGAGCTTTACCAACCAGCTGACCAAGGCCAAGCAGGCCGGCGCCACCATGATCTTCGCGCCGATCTACTACACGCCGGCGTCCGTCCTGCTCAAGAACGCCAAGGACATGGGCTACGACGTCAAGATGATGGGCTGCGACGGCATGGACGGCATCCTGGGCGTGGAGGGCTTCGACACCTCCCTTGCCGAGGGCCTGCTGCTCATGACCCCGTTCTCCGCCGACGACGAGAAGAACGCCGACTTCGTTAACGCCTACAAGGATAAGTACGGCGATACCCCCGACCAGTTTGCCGCCGACGCCTACGACGGCGTGCACGCTGTGGTCGAGGCTCTTAAGGAGGCCGGCTTGGGCGTCGACGCCGACCCCACCGAGGTCGCCGAGAAGCTGCCCGAGGCTATGCTCAAGATCACCGTTGACGGTCTGACCGGCAAGCTTTCCTGGAATGACAAGGGCCAGGTCCAGAAGGACCCCACGGCGTACGTCATCACCGACGGCAAGTACGTACAGGCCTAATAGACCGCCTTACATAGAGCGGTTTTGATCCCAAGCAGGGGAGGTTTTGGCCTTCCCTGCTTGCTTGGTATCTAGGGACGATGTAACGTCCCTGTTTCATACATCAACTGGAAACCTATTCGAAAGGGGGATGTGGAACATGACGGTCTTTATCCAATACCTGGTCAACGGCCTGTCCATGGGCAGCGTCTACGCCATCATCGCGTTGGGCTACACCATGGTCTACGGTATCGCCAAGATGCTGAACTTCGCTCACGGCGACGTCATCATGGTCGGTGCCTATGCCTCGTTCTGCGCCACGTCGTATCTCGGCCTCCCGGGCTGGGCTTCTGTAATTCTCTCTTGTGCGGTCTGCACGGTTCTCGGTGTTCTCATCGAGGGCCTGGCCTATAAGCCGCTGCGCCAGGCAGGCCCGCTGGCCGTTCTGATCACGGCTATCGGCGTGTCCTATTTCTTGCAGAATGCCGCCCAGCTTCTGTGGGGCGCCACGCCCAAGAACTTTACTTCGCTCGTCACCTTCCCGGTGCCGGAGTTCTTGGCCAAGTATAACGTGAGCGCTGTCTCGCTCGTCACCATCGTCGCTTGCCTGATTATCATGGCCGGCCTGGTGTTCTTTACGGGCAAGACCAAGATGGGCAAGGCCATGCGCGCCGTGTCCGAGGACAAGGCCGCCGCTCAGCTCATGGGCATCAATGTCAACCGCACCATCTCGATGACGTTTGCCATCGGCTCTGCCCTTGCCGCCATCGCCGGCGTGCTGCTGTGCTCCTACTCGCCGGTGCTGCAGCCCACGACGGGCGCCATGCCTGGCATCAAAGCCTTCGACGCCGCCGTCTTCGGTGGCATCGGCTCCATCCCCGGCGCCTTTGTCGGCGGCATTCTTATCGGCATCATCGAGGCAATGGCACAGGCCTACATTTCCACGAGCCTTGCCAACTCCATCGTCTTTGGCGTTCTGATCATCGTCCTGCTCGTCAAGCCTGCCGGCCTCTTGGGCAAGTACGTCCCCGAGAAGGTGTAGGTGAGCGTTATGAAGTTCCTTAAAGACAAGCAGACGCGTCACGACTTTGTCACGTACGCCATGTGCATCGTGGCATTCGCCATCGTGTTCTTTATGCAGTCCAACCATATGATCCCGCGCATGATCGCCGGTCAGCTGGTTCCCATCACGGCCTATATCGTCATGGCCATCTCGCTTAACCTCGTCGTCGGCATCGCGGGCGATCTTTCGCTGGGCCATGCGGGCTTTATGAGTGTCGGCGCCTATACGGGTATCGTCACCGCCGTTGCCCTCGAGAGCGCCGTTCCCTCCGATCCGGTGCGTCTTATCATCAGCATCGTGGTCGGCGCTGTCGCTGCTGCCATTATGGGCTTCCTGATCGGTATCCCGGTTCTTCGCCTGAGCGGCGACTACCTGGCCATCGTGACCCTGGCCTTCGGCGAAATCATCAAAGAGATCGTCACCTGCCTTATCGTGGGCGTCGATTCCCGCGGCCTTCACGTGATCTTTAACATCACGGGCAACTCCACGATCGACGACCTTCATCTGCTCGAGGACGGCACCGCCATCATCAAGGGCGCCCAGGGCGCGTCGGGCGTGTCGACCTACTCGACCTTCCTTGCCGGTGCCATCCTGGTCATGATCGCGCTCGTGATCGTGCTCAATCTGGTCCGTAGCCGTACCGGCCGTGCCATCATTGCCGTGCGCGACAACAAGATCGCTGCCGAGTCCGTAGGCATCTCCGTCACCCAGTACCGCATGATCGCCTTCGTGGTTTCTGCCGCCCTCGCCGGTGCTGCAGGCGCCCTGTTCGGCGGTAACTTCTCGCAGCTCTCCGCCACCAAGTTTGACTTCAACACGTCCATCCTCATTCTGGTGTTCGTGGTCTTGGGCGGCCTGGGCAACATGCGCGGTTCTGTCATCGCGGCGGCGCTGCTCACGGTGCTTCCCGAACTGCTCCGTCAGTTCTCGGACTATCGCATGCTCATCTATGCCATCGTTTTGATCCTGGTCATGGTCTTTACCAACAACCCGCAGCTCAAGGCGTTCTTCGGTCGCGTTAAGGACCGCCTTGCTCCCAAGAAGGAGGTGGCAGCCGATGCCCAGTAAGTTTGAGTTCAACAAGGGCAAGATGGTCCCGTATCCTTCTGGCGCCATCGTTCCCGACCGCGACCTGGGCCAGCGCCCGGCGCTCGAGTGCATCCACTTGGGCATTGAGTTTGGCGGCCTTAAGGCGGTCGACGACTTTAGCCTGACCATTGGCAAGACCGAGATCGCCGGTCTGATCGGCCCCAACGGCGCCGGTAAGACCACGGTCTTCAACCTGCTCACCAAGGTGTACCAGCCCACGCACGGCACCATCCTGCTCGACGGCGAGGATACCTCGGGTAAGTCCGTCTACCAGGTCAACCGCATGGGCATCGCCCGTACCTTCCAGAACATCCGCCTGTTCAACACCATGACGGTGGAGGACAACGTTAAGGTCGGCCTGCACAACCAGGAGCGCTACTCCGGTTTTGAGGGCGTGCTGCGCCTGCCGACGTATTGGAAGCATGAGAAGGCCGCCCATGAGCGCGCTATGGAGCTGCTGTCCATTTTTGATATGGAGCACCTTGCAAACGAGCAGGCCGGCTCGCTGCCTTATGGCGCCCAGCGTCGTCTGGAGATCGTCCGCGCGCTTGCTACCAACCCTAAGCTGCTGCTGCTCGACGAGCCTGCCGCCGGCATGAACCCGTCCGAGACCGCGGAGCTCATGGCGAATATCGTCAAGATCCGTGACACCTTCGGCATCGCCATCATGCTCATCGAGCACGATATGTCGCTCGTCATGAACATCTGCGAGGGCATCTGCGTGCTCAACTTTGGTAAGGTCATCGCCAAGGGCACGGCCGAGGAAATCCAGAACAACGACGCCGTTATCGAGGCGTATCTGGGCAAGCAGGATAAGGGGGAGAACTAAATGGCAGAGCCGATGCTTTCCGTCTACAACATCAACGTCTGGTACGGCGCCATCCACGCCATCAAGGACATCTCCTTTAACGTCAACGAGGGCGAGATCGTGGCCCTGATCGGCGCCAACGGCGCCGGCAAGTCCACGACGCTTAAGACCGTCTCGGGCCTGCTGCGCTCCAAGACCGGTTCCATCAAGTTTATGGGCGAGGACATTACCCACGCGCCCGCCGACAAGCTGGTGAGCAAGGGCCTGGCCCAGGTGCCCGAAGGCCGTCGCGCCTTTTTGCAGATGACGGTTGAGGAAAACCTGGAGATGGGCGCCTATACGCAGCCCAAGTCCACGGTGGCTCCGGGTCTTGAGCGCGTCTACGAGCAGTTCCCGCGCCTTAAGGAGCGCCGCCGCCAGGTTGCCGGCACCCTTTCGGGCGGCGAGCAGCAGATGCTCGTTATGGGCCGCGCCCTTATGAGCAACCCCAAGCTGCTCATGCTCGACGAGCCCTCCATGGGCCTGGCACCGATTCTGATCGAGCAGATCTTCCAGATTGTCGAGGACCTGCACAAGGCCGGCACCACGGTGCTCCTGGTCGAGCAGAACGCGCAGATGGCGCTTTCCATCGCCACGCGCGGCTACGTGCTCGAGACCGGCAAGATCACCATGACCGGCACCGGCCAAGAGCTCCTGCACGACGATAACGTCCGCAAGGCCTATCTCGGTGGCTAGGAGGTTCCGCCGTTCTACCGAACGGCGGACCGGCCGACGCTGCGCGGGCCGCATTTGGACAATCTGACGTTCAACTTCAGGGGCGCGACCAAAAGGTCAGCGCCCTTTCGTTTCACGTCACCTTGTCTCAAATGCGGCCCGCTCGCTGACATTGCCAAAACATCGGCGTTGCCGTTGTCGCTGGCACATGGGGGTGACACTTGGGGACGTTCCTTTTAATATGAGCAGGACATTGTCAAGAGGCAAAATC
>NZ_QROM01000011.1:0-59159 GCF_003474365.1 Collinsella sp. AF38-3AC | reverse complement strand
CCGGCGGACCATGTCGGGGCCGGCTCCATCACCCGTTTCCTAGACTGTCAAAATTTCAAATTACCTGACCTATTTAAATCGCGCAATGCCCCCTATCGCAAAGCTAATAGTTCATGGCCGTGTCTGTTGAGACGATAGCCGCAAAACGAGTACAGCTCCGATTCGTGCTCAGTTCCCGGACAGACAAGCTCATCTGCAAAAAACAGATGTTTAAGACAAACAGGGTTCTTGGAATGCTCAAGACACAGGCAACGTCCAGCTTCGCTGGAATAATGCCAGTGCCCATAGTCGACAATCATTGATTTGAGTGCATTGGCGGAGCGCCTTCCAAAATACACCCCTCGAATTGCCAAATTTCCATGCGCAACATCCGGAGTCATTCTTAGATTAAGTCCCCTGCCGCCGCCCACAGGACTATAAGCAACACAGGGTTCGTATGAATAAAACTCATCAACAATTGCATTGCTCAGTTGATAGGTAGTCTCACCGTGAGCTTCAAAGGGGCAAGAAAACTCTTGATGCAAATAGTCATGCAGCAGGCAGTATTGTCCGAATGCGGCCGGACTTTGCTCAAACAGCCTACGCACTTCGGAAGGAATATAAACACCAATACCAATGGCTTTAATAGGGCTAGCGACCTCATACGCTATCAAAGCAAATTGGTCACCAACGTTCACCCTGGCTTCGTCAAGCGTAGTGACTGGGTCACCGCAATTGACATATAAATAACTCTCACCGGGTTTGTTTAATCGCCCAAAATTGGTCACACAATTATTCGGTGGCTCCCACAGTTGACCCTGGTCAATAAACTGAGCTCCATAATCGAGAGAGGAAGAGACACTTCGCGCGCGAAAAACGATAGCCCCCTTAGGTAGGCTAACGTATTCAGGAAACTGCAAGTACATGCCATCAACACGAAGCTGGTTATGCAATATTTCTTGAGCATTTTCATAGCGGACATCAGCCCAAAGAGAACTTAGAGCTGGCAGCCTACATTCAAATTCCGCCTTTTCCAATGCAGCAATAAAACCATCCAAGTCACCTTGAATACAATTAAACATTCTCGCAATAACTAAGCTATCGAGGGGCTGACCAAACTCTCCAGCAGAAATAAACATAGAACGATGCAAGATGTAACTTCCTCCAAACAATCAGGCGCACACAGGTCAAATTAACTCGGTTATTTCAAAATAATTTTACCCTGCAGAATAACCGAGGATAACCTGTAGACAACACCACCATCCAACCCATAGCCCACCTCCACCCCCCATTTGCCCATGAAGCTGATCGCCGCCGAGCCCGATATCGCCGCCAGGACGGTCTACTGCGGCCCCATCGACGCGTTCTACGACTTCAGGCTGGGCACGCTCGAGTACCGCAGCCTGCGCTTCGAGACCGAGACGCTCGACGAGGCCGACCACCAGGGCGTGGCCGTGGTCAACTACACCGAGCGCGAGGTCCCCTACACCCGCGTCATCGAGCACAAGCACTTCGAGTTCGGCACGCAGGACAAGACCGTCATCACGCGCGAGTACCCGGCGGACTGGAAGCCCGGCGACGAGCCCTACTACCCCATCAACGACGCCAGGAACGAGGCCCTCTACAGGCAGTACGAGGAGCTGGCGGCACAGGAGGGCGACGTGGTCTTCGCAGGTCGCCTGGGCGGCTACAAGTACTACGACATGGACAAGGCCATCGCCGCGGCCTTCGAACTCGTCCGCAACGAGCTGGGTGTGGAGCCGACGGAGGCTTAAAAGCCCAAAACGAGCCCCTTTCGCGAGCCATAAACGTCACAAGCAAACATGCCAACGCCGGCAGGAGCAACTTCGCCTCTGCCGGCGTTTTAGTACGGAGACGAAGCCTTCGCTTTTGTCCATTATTTTGCAGAGGTCCCGTCTTTACGGAGCACACTACGGACGTCAAATCCGAAAGTATGCGGCAAATATCAAACATGCCGAGCACACGACAAAGTACCAACGCTTCTACCTGCGGCTTCTTTGTTCGAAAAGGGTGGTGTGCTCGAGGGTTTCGGGATTTGCCGCATACTTCCGGCAGGCGATTCCGAAAGTGCGGGGAAATCCGAGGGCTGCCGACCATGCCCCTATTTTAAGGTCCGGTGACCTGCGGTTTTGTTGCCGAAAAATGGATTGTGCTCGGCGGTTTCTGATTTTTCCCGCACTTCTGGAAACGCGCTAAAACCAAGCGTCCGGAAGCGAAGAATACACAGAACGCCCCTTGGAAAACGGCTCTTTAAACGCAAAAACCGCCTTTCGGCGGTTCCCACGGACCAAGCCGGACGTACCGTCGCTAGGCCTCATCAAGGGTTACTTTACGGAAGAGTCAGGCTGTGGTCAATCATTTTTCAGGTTTGGGGACAAAGGTCGAGCTACATAGAAAAGCTGATCTGTGGCAGATAAAGCGGCCCCCATACCCCACCGGCAGCAACATTCTCAATGATGCCCTTTGCAAAGGAATACAGGTCTTGCATGCCGAAGCTAAGCGCCTCCCTATCAAATGCCTCATCGTCTAAATCAGACGGAGCACGATAGATACCGGACACGGATATTTCGGAACGATAATAGTGGCCCTCATCACTGGGAATGAGCTCTATGACAAGGTTGAGCTGCCGAAATCTAACTCCGTTTTCATCAGAGAAGGCACTCGTTATGTCATTTCTAACGTTAAACTCACCGTCTGACTTATTAACTCCCTCCTTCGGGGCCATTCCGCCATCAAATGAAAACCTATCGACTTTTTTAGACACGCATGTAATCGACGAAGACTCAATGCGCTGCTTCTTCAACGAGTCCATTTACATCTCCAATCGGAAGGAATTCTCATCAACCAAAGGATCAGAATCCCTATAAGCAGGGGCTTTTCCTCCTGGTATTACAGACAAAAGCGGCGAGCTAAGAGTTGCGGTCCTCTCATGGAGAGCCAAGCCCAGGTATTCGCGCGCCTCGGGAACATCGCGAATGAGCCTCATAAGGATATTGGCAGTAACAGTCTGCTGAGACGCTCCGTTCTCCCATCGAGATGACGTTGGTTTTGAAACTCCTAAAAGTGACTCAAATTCATGCTGAGTTAAGCCTAGATCTGAGCGCAAATGCTTTATTTCCGAGGGAGATAGAAGCTCATGAGCCTTGGCGTATTGCGCGGCAAGCGCATGGGCGAGTTTAGTCGCCTCCGCAGCGGTCATTTCATCATTGCCGCACTCACAAATATAATGCCCAATTCCTTCAACAGTAATTTTCTCGCCACGGTAAATTTCAGTCATTGGCGCCGTGGTAAATTGCATTTCCTTGCCACATTCCATGCAACGCATGACTCCTCCTTTAATGAATATATCCATCGATGTTCGCAGACAAGACGTTTAAATGCGCCTTGCCTTCAGAATCGATTGAAAACTTAACGTACCAATCCTCACATTCAAAATCCCGACAAACATAGACGTCTGCGTAAACATCGTGCAAAGGCCCATCCATATCGAGTGCGATGGATTTCCTGAAATCGCTGGGCTTTAGGTAATCAAATAGATCGGCGAGAAAACGATCAATATCCAAATAGCCATAGTGGTTGATCAGGTGCCTGCGCACCTTGCCGTTTACAACCATCTCTCCCGAGCAGGCCAAGGATTTGGCCTCGTCTAGAGAATATGTCGGCCGAAACTTGGTTCGGTTCATGAGCACCCCTTAGTTAGCATGATGCTAACTATATTCGTATAGTCGCCAATTGGCAACTACATTCAGCGCACCAACGTAAGCGATCGATCGGATGGCGTCTTAGGCCCGACAAGAACAACCCTGACCGCAAAATCAAAGAGCACGGGCGTGCGGAGCTAGACATAGGCAACGGCCTTACGGACTTTTCCTGGAAGGTACCTGTTTCGAGCCTCACGGCACAACTCACAACGTCGCCAACGAACTACGATTTTCCCCTCCCCAACAAAATCCAGAATGTTCGCTGTTGTTGACTGGGGTTCCCGTAAAATAATCCCCAACAAAATATGTGCGGAGTGCTGGCCTGGAGCTGCCTTCGGACCCTATTGACTGCTCACCGAGAGGCTCCGCTATGAAACGACCCCTTTACTACCTGCTCTGCGCGATCGCGTGCACGTCCATGGTCAGCTCGACGATGCCCATGGCAGCCATCGCGGAAGCCATCCAGCCTCAAGCAACAGCCGAGCAGCAGGCGCAAGCCGACGCCACGAGCAGAGACGCAGGCAAGGCTGAAGACGGCACCAACACAAATGCGACAGCAGATACCGCAGAAGACAGCACCGCAACATCCACCGGCACCAGCGCCGTCAACACGGAAAGCGCCGACGGCACCACCGCCGCAACCGGCACCACCGCCCCATCCCTCCGCGCCCAAGCCAACGGCACACCCGAGGCAATCTCCACCACGTCACAAACCGACTACGCACACTCCGCCACGGCAACCCAAAACGGCGTCACCTTCACCGTCTCGTGGAACGATGCCCCCGCGGGCGCCGCAACGACCTTCCACGTAACCCAAACCAACGGCTCGTCCCAGGCCAAGGCGCGCATGGACGTGCCCACCTACTGGGACGGCGGCAGCCAGGAAAGCGTCTGCGACCCGTCGCGCCCGGCATGGGCCAGCTACTACATCCTGGGCACCTCGGGCCACGACTTTACCTTTGACTTCACGGCATCGGGCACGTACCGCATCCACTTCTACTTTATGGACAACGACAGAAACGACCCCCAAAACGACAAGGGGATCTACTACCTGCGCACCACGGCGGAGGTGACCGTCAACGACGCCGCCCGCCCAAGCGTCACGCAGATCGTCAACAACGCCGTGGACCTGTGCAGGCAAGAGACAAACGGCTCGGAGTACGACATGGCGCTGTGGCTCCACGACTGGACGCTTGACCAGCTGGAGTACGACCACAACCTCAACTGGTGCTCGGCCGAAAGCGGCCTCACACGCCACCAGGGCACCTGCGAGAGCTACCAGCGCATCTACTCCAAGCTCCTTAACGCAGCGGGCATCGCCAACGGCCGCATCACCGGCAACGGCCACACCTGGAACGCCGTAAAGATCGACGGCAAATGGTGTCAGATGGACCTAACCTGGGACGACACCAGCGAAAACTGGTACGGAGATCTGGACCAGCGCCATCTGTACTTTGGCCTGACCGACGAGCTCATGGCAATCGCCCACTCCGACCACACGGCTAACTACCAGAAGGCCGATTACGCCTACCGCTCAACCGACCTATCCAACAATTACTTTGTGCGAAATGGCAAAGCCGATGAATGGGCAGAGAAGTATGCCGACCGAATTCAACAGCACTTAGATGCCAAGGAAGAGAGCTTTTCCATCGATGCCGACAACAAGTTGTTTCCGCCGAGCATCTCGGGGATTCAGAATGGGATTATTGCGCATGCGATGAATTTGAGGGAGTGGAAAGTCCAAGGCGCCAAGGTTGAGCTAGCTGTGACTTCGAACGTGACCGCCCAATCCAGCAGTAAATGGAGCGCAATATACGACTTTGAAGCCAGATATACGTCAACAACAACCAAAGGTTGGCTGCTAGAAAACGGTATCTGGTATTACTTCAACGCTAACGGTACCTACGCAACCGGCTGGCAAACAATCGACGGCTCGCGTTATTACTTTGAAGACGACGGCACCATGGCAACCGGCTGGAAGGCAATCGACGGGAAGCGTCACCTCCTCACGAGCACAGGCAGGCCCGCCGCCAAGGGCTGGCTGCGGCTTGACGGCATCTGGTACTACGTAGTCAATGACGGCGAGGTTGCAACAGGATGGCGCCAAGTAAACAACTCCTGGTACCTGTTCAACGACAAAGGCGAGATGGCGACGGGCTGGCGGGAGGTGTCCGGGAAGCTGTACCTTTTTGTGCAACAAAAAAAGCCGCTCAACCAGCGGCTTTTCTTATTTGGGCATGAAAAAAGGCGACCGCCCTATGTGGACGGTCGCCTTTGTTAATTGTTGTGAAGTTTGCCTTAGGCGCGGGTCTTGATCTCCTCGAGCACCTTGGCAACAAACTCGTCAACGCTCATCAGAACGGTCTCATTGGAGCGATCGCGAACGGAGATGTTGCCGGCCTCGACCTCCTTCTCGCCCAGGATGAGCATATAGGGCACGCGGTCGATAGAGCGGGCCTCGCGGATCTTGTAGCCGATCTTCTCGTCGCGGTCGTCGCAGACCACGCGAATACCGGCCTCCTCCAGCTTGGCGCACACCTCGTGAGCGTAGTCGCGGCTCTTCTCAGAGACGGGAAGTGCCTTGACCTGCACGGGAGCCAGCCAAGTGGGGAACTTGCCCGCAAAGTGCTCAATCAGAATACCGATGAAGCGCTCGATGGAGCCAAAGCATACGCGGTGCAGCATGATGGGGCGCTTCTTGGTGCCGTCGGCGTCCACGTACTCCAGGTCAAAGTTGAGCGGCATCTGGAAGTCGAGCTGCACGGTACCGCACTGCCAGGTACGCCCGAGCGAGTCCTCCAGGTGGAAGTCGATCTTGGGACCATAGAAGGCGCCGTCGCCCTCGTTGACCTCGTAGTCCATCCCCAGCTTCTCCAGAGCGGTGCGCAGGCCCTCCTCGGCGCGAGCCCAGTCCTCGTCCGAACCCATGGAGTCCTCGGGGCGGGTGGAAAGCTCAACGTGGTACTTAAAGCCAAACTTCTGGTACACGGAGTCGATCAGGTTGACCACACCCACGATCTCGTCGGTCAGCTGGTCGGGACGCACAAACAGGTGGGCGTCGTCCTGGTTAAAGCAGCGCACGCGGAACAGGCCGTGCAGGGCGCCGCGGAGCTCGTGACGGTGCACCAAGCCAATCTCGCCGGCGCGGATGGGAAGCTCGCGGTAGGAGTGCGGCTTGGAGGCGTACACCAGCACGCCGCCCGGGCAGTTCATGGGCTTAATGCAGTACTCTTCGTCATCGATGACGGTGGAGTACATGTTGTCCTTGTAGTGGTCCCAGTGGCCCGAGGTCTTCCACAGCTGTTTGTTCATGATGAGCGGCGTGGAGATCTCCACGTAGCCGGCCTTGTGGTGGATCTCGCGCCAGTAGTCCAGCAACGTGTTCTTAAGGATCATGCCGTTGGGCAGGAAGAACGGGAAGCCGGGGGCCTCGTCGCGCATCATAAAGAGGTCCATCTCGCGGCCGATCTTGCGGTGGTCGCGCTTCTTGGCCTCCTCCAGCATGTGCATGTGCTCGTCGAGCTCTTCCTTGGTGGCAAAGGCGACGCCGTTGATGCGGGTGAGCATCTTGTTGTCCTTGTCGCCCTTCCAGTAGGCGCCCGAGACGCCGGTGAGCTTAAAGGCCTTGAGCGCCTTGGTGTAGCAGATGTGGGGGCCGACGCACATGTCGATGTAGTCGCCCTGCTGGTAAAAGGTGATGCGGGCGTCGTCGTCCAGGTCGCCGATGTGCTCGACCTTGTACTTCTCGCCGCGCTCCTCCATAAGGGCGATGGCCTCGGCGCGGGGCTTCTCGTACACGGAAAACTTGAGGTTCTCCTTGACGATCTTCTTCATCTCGGCCTCGATCGCGGGGAAGTCGTCCTCGCTGATCTTGACGCCCTCGGGCAGGTCGACGTCGTAGTAGAAGCCGTTGTCGGTCGCGGGACCGTAGGCAAAGTCGGCCTCGGGGTACAGGCGCTTGATGGCCTGCGCCATGATGTGCGCGGCGGAGTGGCGGATGACGTGCGTGACCTCGTCCTGCGGGAGCTCGGCCACCGAACCGTCATTGTAGAGTGCCTTCATGGGTATGTTTTCTCCTCTCGGATGCCTGATGCAAGTGCGTGCGATGCGCTCGGCGTTTTTGACTTGCATCATTATAGGCAGGTTGCCTTGGTATACAAGCGCCCGCCGCACCTTAATGGCACGGCGGGCGATTTTCTACGCATGCTTCATCGTGTGGGGCGGGGTGTGGGACGCGCGTGGCTTGCGGCGTGCCTGCGGCTTGCGACCAGCCCGGCGATGGATGCGTTACTGGATGCGAGTTCGGCAGTAGGGGCAGACCTTCCAGTGCGCATCGAGCGGGCGATGGCAGCTGGGACATACGTTGCGAACCTGGGTATCGCACACCGGGCAGACGACGAAGTCCTTCTCGATGGGCGCGCCGCACTGCGGGCAGGTGCCGTACTGGGCAAGTTGGCGCTCGCGCAGGGCCATGTCCAGCTCCTGCTCCTCGCGGTCGGACGCGTAGGAGTGCGGGCGCAGGACCAGGTAGGCAACGAGGCCCACAAACGGGATAAGGGCGATGATGCCCCATGCCACGTAGGCGCTGGCGCCGCGGCGGCGAGCGTCGATGAACACATAGACGACCGACAGCACATACAGGGCGATGATAAAGCCAACGAAGGCATAGACGACGCCCATGAGCTGCGGCGACATGAGCTCGGAGATGTACTTGGACATTACGGGTACCTTTCGGAATATTAACAGTTCGGTCAAGTTTACCACGGGGTTTGTTTATATGGGACCACGGCTGGGTACGGGGCTGGCGCGGACACAAACATCTCAATCTGTAACATCTAGGAGCAGAATCCGGGCCTAGGTGTTACAGAACGAGACACAGGGGGCCCTCCCCGACTTCAATCTCAATCTGTAACATCTTGGGCCCCAAAACCCCTCTTACTGTTACAAATCGAGACATTCAAAATCCGCCGGAAGGTTTGTCTTGATCTGTAACATCTAGAACCCAAATCCTCGTCTACCTGTTACAGGTCGAGACAAAGGAAACCGTCCGAACCGAATGTCTCAATCTGTAACAGTTACTCGGCAAAAACAGTCCCAGATGTTACAGAACGAGACAAACCTCTGACGCCAGGGGCGGCAGACGAGGTTATCGACGTTACTGAGTCTCCCCTCGTCTGCCGTTAGCGGGTACAGCGGGGCTGTTCGCCGCATTGCCGCCGCACTAAGGGTGTGCAGACCGTAGGATAGTCTTATTGACAGCCTGTCAACTCGTCTGGGAGGCACTGTGACAGAATCGTTTGATATCGCGATTGTCGGCGCGGGCATCACCGGATGCGCCATCGCGCGGCAGCTCGCGCGCTATGACCTGTCCATTTGCGTGGTCGAGGCGGCTAACGATATTGCGCTGGGCGCGTCGAAGGCCAACGGCGGCCTGGTGCACGCTGGCTACGATCCGGCGCCGGGCACGGTTAAGGCCCAGGTCAACGCTCGTGGTTGTGAGCTGTACGGTACGTGGGCACAGGAGCTGGGCTTTTTGTTCCGTCGCACCGGATCGATGGTGTTGGGCTTTAACGACGAGGACCGCGCGCATCTGGAGCAGCTGCGGTGCAACGGCCTTGCCAACGGCGTGCCCGAGCTGTCGATCATCGGACCCGACCGCATCCACGAATTAGAGCCGCGCGCCAGTGCCGATGCAACGTGCGCGTTGTGGTGCCCCTCGACTGGATTTGTCGACCCGTTTGAGGTTGCCATCGCCGCGCTGGAGAATGCCGTGGCCAACGGGGTGACACTTATGCGCTCCGCACCGGTGGAGGCGATTGAGGTTGCTGGCTCGGGCGACGGCTCGCGCTTTACGTTGGCGACCCCCGCTGGCAACGTGCGCTGCCGCTACTTGATCAACGCCGCGGGCAACGGCGCCGCCGACATCTCGCATATGGCGGGCGCCGAGGAATTCCAGATGGTCTGGCGTCAGGGCAACATCGTGGTGCTGGACAAGGAGCCGCGTGCGCTTATGCCGCTCTACCCCGTGCCCACGCCGTTGTCCAAGGGCGTTATCGTCACGGGCACGGTCCACGGCAACACCGTGATCACCGCCACGGCTGCCGTGCGTGAGCCGGGCGACACGCAGACCTATGCGAGCGATGTGAACGCGCTGCTGACGGGAGCGCGCAAGCTGATTCCCGATCTGGATACGCGCCGCGTGGTGCGCGCATTTGCCGGCGGGCGTCCGGTCATTCAGGGAACGAACGACTTCTTTATTGGACAGTCGGCCATGGTGCCGGGGCTTTTCCAGGCGGCGGGCATTCAGTCGCCGGGTGTGGCAAGCGCGCCGGCCATTGCCGAGCGCATGGAGCACGTGATGCGCAAGGCGGGCGTGGAGCTGCACGAGCGGACGGACTGGAACCCAATTCGCCGCGCGCCGGACGACTTTGACCACGCGCCGCTTGCGCGCAAGGAAGAGTTCATCGAGTCCGATCCCACGTGGGGACAGATTGTCTGCCGCTGCGAGACGGTGCCCGAGGCCGAGATTGTGGCCGCGATCCGACGCCAGCCGGGCGCAGTTTCGGTCGAGGGTGTCAAGCGCCGCTGCCGCGCCGGCATGGGTCGGTGCCAGAGCGGTTTTTGCCAGAGCCGTGTGGTGGCGATTCTTGCCCGAGAGCTGGACTGCGACCCCAGCGAGGTGCTGTTGGAGGACGCCGGATCTTGGCTGGTTGAGGGACCGCTGAAGGGGGTGCGCTAGGATGGCGAAATTCAAATCGAGCGCGATTGATTGCGGCGTCGTAGAAGCCGTACAAACGCAAGCCTTCGACGTGGTCGTTATCGGCGGCGGACCTGCCGGAATGGCGGCCGCGCTGGCCGCGCATAAGGCAGGAGCACGCGTGGCCATCGTGGAGCGCGAGCAGCACCTGGGCGGCATCCTCCGCCAGTGCATCCACCCCGGCTTTGGGCTTTCGCACTTTAAGCAGGAGCTCACCGGTCCCGAGTACGCGCAGCGCTTTATCGACCAGGTTCGCGCGACCGACATCGCGCTGTTCCTGAACAGCATGGTGATTTGGATTGATTCGGGCGAGCCTACGGAAGACACCGCGGTCCATACCGTCACGCTCATGAACCCCGCCGGCATGCTACGGCTCACCGGACGCGCGGTCGTCCTTGCCATGGGTTGCCGCGAGCGCACCCGCAGCGAGATCAAGATCCCCGGTAGCCGACCCGCCGGCGTGTTTACGGCCGGCCTGGCGCAGCGATACATCAATATCGAGAACCTCAAGCCCGGCTCGCGCGCCGTCATTTTGGGTTCGGGCGATATCGGGCTGATCATGGCACGTCGCTGCACGCTCGAGGGGATTTCGGTCGAGGGCGTATACGAGCTCATGCCGTACGCCAACGGGCTGCGCCGCAATGTGAAGAACTGTCTGGACGACTTTGGCATTCCGCTGCACCTGTCCACCACCGTGACGCGTGTAATTGGGCACGATCGCGTGGAAGCCGTCGAGGTGAGTCAGGTCGACGAGCGCCTGGCGCCCATTCCGGGGACCGAGCGCGTTGTTCCGTGCGACACGTTACTGCTTTCGGTGGGCCTGATTCCCGAGAACGAGCTTTCGGTTGCCGCTGGCGTGGAGCTGGACCCACGCACACGCGGCGCCGTGGTGGACCAGAGCCTGCAGACGGGCGTGCCGGGCATCTTTGCGTGCGGCAACGTGCTGCACGTGCACGACCTGGCCGACAACGTGACGACCGAGTCCGAAAGGGCTGGCGCAGCTGCAGCGGCGTACGCGCTGGGAACCGGCGCGGGCGCCGTTCCGGACTGCGAGCTCACGGTCTCCCCTGCCGGCATTGCGGGATACGCGCTGCCGGGACGCATTACGGCCGTGGCATTCACCAAGCTCAACTTCCGCGTACGCCGACCGGTCGATACCGCCCGCGTGCGTATTCTGGCAGGCGACGAGGAACTGCTTGCAGGCAAGGTCCGCGCGTTTAAGCCGAGCGTTATGGAGAGTTTCCCACTACCGGCGAAAGTCATCCAGCAAGCGCTCGACCTGGGCGCCAACGAGATAGTCCTGTCCGTCGATCCCGTCGAGGAGGCATAGACTATGAGCGATAACGTGATCGAAACGCTGCATTTCAACTGCACGACCTGCCCATCCGAATGCCTTCTGACCGTAAAGGTGGAGCGCGACGCCAATGGCGCCGTGGTGGAAGTGCGCTCCGTAATCGGCAACAACTGCCCGCGCGGAGATAAGTTCGCACATCAGGAGCTCACCTGCCCTATGCGCGTGCTCACGACGACCGTGGCCGTCTCCGGCAGCGACGAAGCCCTGCTCCCCGTGCGCACATCCGAAGCCATCACGCTAGAACTCCACGCCCAAGCCATGAATCTCATCCGAGGCCTAGTCGTCAACGCCCCCATCCGCATGGGAGACGTCGTGCTTGAGAACCTCCTAGACACCAACATCAACCTAATCGCCAGCATGGACATCGAGTAGCTAATTTGGGACGGGGCTCTTTTAGCTACCCCGCCATCCACCCCGCCCCTCCTCAATTGCGGTGAAATAGTTCCTGATTTCCGCCAAAACCCCGGCATCCAGGAATTATTCCACCGCAACTATCCTTGGAATCGGTATTTAGATTGTGCCTACTTTAGTGCCATTTCAAAACTATGCCGGATTACGGGGCTAATTCGGAGACCCCCATCCTTGCCGACACTTTTAGATTTTTGATAAGCCGTCTACCTGCGGTTTTAATTTCGCGATTTTTCCCATGGTCAAGTAATACAGGTCCAGCCCCGTAATCCACCATACTTTTGAAACCAGCCCATTTGGGACGGGCCTCTTTAGACATCTTTTACTGCTTGATAGGCTGGTCATGCCAAGGAGTGTCCCGAAGTGCCGGCATAAAAGGAACGTCCCTATGTGCCGGGCTTGGGATACCATGGTGGCAGTCTAGCGAAAGGATGTTTCATGGCACATGTCGATGACCAGCGTGTGGCGTGCGTGCTCGATGCACTCGAAGCGCAGCACCCCGGCGCACAGCTGCTCGTAAACGACCCGTGGTCGATCTATTACCTGACCGGCTTTTATGCCGATATGTTCGAGCGTTTTTGTGGCGTGCTGCTCGCGCGCGGTGCCGAGCCGGTGATCCTAGTCAACGCCCTGCACCAGCTGCCAGAGTATGACAATGCCCGCGTTGCCTACCACACCGATACCGATATCGTGACCGATGCCATCGCTCGCGAGATCGATCCGACCAAGCCCCTTGGCATCGACACCGTCATGCGCTCTGGCTTTTTGATGCCGCTCATGGAGCGCCATGCCGCCAGCGAGTTTTTCCTGGGTGATTTTGCCGTGACCGCCGCGCGCGCCCACAAGGATGCCGCCGAGCAGGAGCTCATGCGCGTGTCCTCGGCCGCCAACGACGCCGTGATGGCCGATGCCATCAAACTCGTCCACGAAGGCGTGACGGAGCGCGAAATCGCCGACCAGATGCTCGGCCTGTACCGCAATCACGGCTGCGAGGGCTTTAGCTTTCCGCCCATCGTGAGCTTTGGCGCCAACGCCGGCGATCCGCACCACGAACCCGACGACACTGCACTCAAGCGCGGCGACGTGGTGCTGTTCGACATTGGCGGACGCCGCTGCAACTACTGCTCGGACATGACGCGTACGTTCTTTTGGGGCGAGCCGGACGAGGAGACGGCGCGCATCTACGACATCGTGCGCCGTGCCAACGAGGCCGCCGAGGCGCTCATCGCACTGGGCGTGCGCATGTATGACCTGGACCGCGCCGCACGCGACGTGATTGAGGACGCAGGCTACGGCAAGTACTTTACGCATCGCCTGGGCCACTCGATCGGTCTGCAGGACCACGAGCCGGGCGACGTCTCGCTGGTCAACGAGCAGGTCGTAGAGCCGGGCATGACGTTCTCCATCGAGCCGGGCATCTACCTCCCCGGCCGCACCGGTGTTCGCATCGAGGACCTAGCCCTGGTGACCGAGAACGGCGTCGAGATTCTCAACGCCTACCCCCACGACGCCATGCGCCTGGACTAGGCTCATCCCCAACTGAAGAGGAAACTTGGGTAGCTAATTTGGGACGGGGCTTTTTTGCTGCCCTATGTCAAATGTGGTTTCCTGCTTCGAAGACTCCGGGTAGGGTAGCTAAAAAAGCCCCGTCCCAAATTAGCTACCCTCCAGGATGGGTTAACGGAGCAGGCCGGCTACTTCGCCGGCTAGGGTGATGGTGCCGGCTGCTACGAAGGGCTCGCCCGCGGCATCGAAGGCAGCGAGGGCCTCGGGCACGCTGGGGTACACGCCCGCGAGCTTATCGGCATCAACGAGAGCGGCGAGTTCCTCTGCCGGCAGGGCGCGATCGGAATCGGTCTGGGTCACGACCACGCGGGGGAACGCCGGAACCAGAACGTCAACGATACCCGCCACATCCTTGTCGGCCAGCGCAGCGCACAGCAGCGTGGGGCGATTCTCCACGCACGGATCGATCTCGTCCAGCGCGCTCACAAAGTTCTCGCAGCTCTGGGGATTATGGCAGGCGTCAATCAGCTTGAGCGGATCAGTTCCCAGCACATCAAAGCGACCCGGTGTGGGGCAACCCATAAGCGACGCATCAAGCGCATCGTGGTCAAGCTCACGGCCCAGATAGCCCTCGCACAGCATAATCGCGCACGCGGCATTCTGCGGCTGGTATGCCGGCTTCACCATGCTCGTCGTATAGATCGCACGCGGCGTGGTGCAGCTAAACTCAACCGTGTCGCCCACATGCGCCGGCACCTTAGTCGTGGCGTGGCTCACCACGAGCGGCACGTTGCCGCACTCGCGGCAACGGGCATCCATCACGCGCTGAACGCTCGCCTCGTGCGTGCCCTCGCCCAAAACAACCAAGCGCCCGGGTTTGATAACCGCAGCCTTCTCCCCCGCAATGGCCTCGAGCGTGTCGCCCAGGATACGCGTGTGGTCGAGCCCGATGCCGGTGATGGCAACGGCGACGGGATCGGTCGCACTCGTGGCGTCCCAACGGCCGCCCATGCCAACCTCGAGCACGGCAACGTTCACCGCGGCCTCGGCAAACACCACAAGAGCAGCAGCCGTCAGCAGATCAAACGGCGTGATGGTATAGGCGCGCTCCCCCGCCGCCACACGACGGGCATTCACGCGATGCCCCGCCTCGACGGCGGCAGAAACGCCACGAGCAAAGGCCTCATCGCTCACGACGCGCCCGTCGACCTCCATGCGCTCGGGATAGCGCACAAGCTGCGGCGACGTATACAGCGCAGTCTTTAACCCCTCACCACGAAGGATAGCAGCCGAAAAACGCGTGGTCGAAGTCTTGCCATTGGTACCGGCAACCTGAATGCAATCGTAATACTCATCCGGACGGCCCAGCTCATCGAGCATATCGACAACCGTCTCAAGCAGAGGCCCAGCATCCCCCGAAATCCGCCCCGTATCAGCAGCAAGCCCCACAGCCTCATCAAACGAAAGCAAATCAAACGAGAAAGGAACGACATACGACCCAGAACGCTTAGCCATAACCCAAAGTCCCCTCAACATAAAAAGAGGCCCGAATCAACAACGAGCCCCTCCCATTCAAAATATCAGCCAAACACCGCTTTGCAGCGAGCTAAAGGCCACAACCAAGTTGCCCTAACCCACCAGCTGCAAACAACCACGTAACCGCCATGGGAGCGGTTTGGGGCTTTGCTCGATACAAGTTCCGCACGAGCCGAAGGCCACTTAATGTGGCCTTCGTGCGAGCAGGACTGTCCGCAGTAGCGAACAATGCCCCAAACCGCGTCCCCCAGTACCGCCTACGAGAAGTCAGCAACCTGAGCAGTCAGCGCCGCCAGAATCTCCTTGAGCTCAGCTGCACGGTCCCTCTTCTTCTGGACCACCGCAGGCGCGGCCTTAGCCACAAAGCCCTCGTTGGCGAGCGTCTTCTCGCAGCCGGCAAGCTCCTTCTGAGCCGCGGCGATCTCCTTCTCCAGGCGCGCCTTCTCGGCCGAAAGATCAACCTTGCCCTCGAGCACCACAAAGACCTCGACGCCGCTATCGACCACGGCAATGCTCGCGGCCGGCTTCTCGACGTCGGTACCCATGGCCAGCGAAGCGGTGTTCGCCAGCGGCTCGATGGTCGAACGCAGGCTCTCGAGCTTCTCGATGTCCTCGGCGCCGGCGCGCACGACCACGTCGAGCTCGGCCTTGGGGCTCAAGCGATAACGCGAACGCGTGGCGCGGGCGGCGGACACAACGGTGCGGCACAGCTCAAACGCGCGCTCGGCGGGCTCGTCAACGTACTTGGCGTAGTCGGCGGGCTCGGGCCACTTGGCGATCATGAGCGCCTCGGCGCGGTTCACGTTGCCCTCGGCGTCCAGGTCGAGCACGCTCGCCGGCATGTTGTCCCAAATCTCCTCGGTGACAAACGGCATGAGCGGGTGCATCAGGCGAATGGAGGTGTCGAGCACAAAGATCAGGTTGCGCTGAGCCTGCAGACGGCCCTCGCCCTTCAGGCGGGCCTTAGTGACCTCGACGTACCAGTCGCAGACCTCGTTCCAGAAGAATTGCTGCACGCCGCGGGCCATGTCGCCAAAGGTGTAGTTCTCGATGCCCTCGGTGACCATCTTCACGGCCTTGGCCAGACGGCTGAACATCCAGGCGTCGGCCGGCGTCTCCACGACGGGCTCGCCGGGCGTGTAGCCCTCCATGTTCATGAGCAGGAAGCGGCTGGCATTCCAGATCTTTGTCACAAACGACTTGGCCTGCTCGGTACGCGGGCTGTCGATGAGCTTCTTGGACTTCTTATCGATGTTCGCGTCGAACTTAACGTCCTGATTGTTGGTGCACAGCGTGAGCAGGTTGTAGCGCATGGCGTCGGCGCCATACATGCCAATAAGGTCCATGGGGTCAACGCCGTTGCCCTTGGACTTGGACATGCGGCTGCCGTCCTTGGCAAGAATCGTCGGGTAGATGACGACGTCCTTAAACGGCACCTCGTCCAGGAAGTACAGTGAGCTCATGACCATGCGGGCAACCCACAGTGCGATGATGTCGCGCGCGGTGACGAGCGCCGTCGTGGGGTGATGGCCCTCGAGCAGCTCCGGCTTTTGCGGCCAGCCCTGCGTGGCGAAGGTCCACAGCTGCGAGCTGAACCAGGTGTCCAGCACGTTCTCGTCCTGACGCACGTGATGGCCGCCGCACTTGGGGCACACATCGGTGTCCTCGGTGAGGGCGTCCTCCCAGCCGCAGTCCTCGCAGTAGAACACGGGAATGCGGTGGCCCCACCACAGCTGGCGGCTAATGCACCAGTCCTTAAGGTTCTCCATCCAGGTGGTGTAGGTCTGCGTCCAGCGCGCGGGGTGGAAGGTAACCTTACCGGAGTTGACGGCGTCGAGCGCCGGCCCCTTGAGCTTGTCAACGGCCACAAACCACTGCTCGGACAGCCACGGCTCAAGCGCAGCGTCGCAGCGGTAGCAGTGCATGACGGAGTGATCGAGGTCCTCGACGTGGTCGAGCAGGCCGTGCTCGTCGAACCACTTGATGACGGCCTCGCGGCACTCGTCGCGGTTCATGCCGGTGAACTCGCCATAGCCCTCGACGACCACCGCGTGCTCGTCGAAGATGTTGATCTGCGGCAGGTCGTGGGCCTGACCCATGGCGTAGTCGTTGGGGTCGTGGGCCGGGGTGACCTTAACGAAGCCGGAGCCAAAGTTGGCGTCGACATGCCAATCCTCAAAGATGGGGATCTCGCGGTCGACGATGGGGAGCTTGACGGTCTTACCCACAAAGGCGGCCTTCTCGGGGTCCTTCGGGGAGACAGCGACGCCCGTGTCGCCGAGCATGGTCTCGGGGCGCGTGGTGGCGACGACGATGTAATCCTGGCCGTTGACCGGCTCGGTCAGCGGGTAGCGCAGGTGCCACAGGTGGCCCTTCTCGTCCTTATATTCGGCCTCGTCGTCCGAGATGGCGGTGGTGCAGTTGGGGCACCAGTTAACGATACGCTTGCCACGGTAGATCAGGCCGTCGTGGTACCAATCGCAGAAGACCTTGCGCACGGCCTGTGCGTAATCCTCGTCCATGGTGAAGCGCTCGTTGTCGAAGTCGACGGAGCAGCCCATGCGCTTGATCTGCTCGACGATGATGCCGCCGTACTCGTGGGTCCAGTCCCAGCAGGCGTCGACAAACTTGTCGCGACCGATCTCCAGGCGGCTGATGCCCTCACTCTTGAGCTTCTTGTCGACCTTAGTCTGCGTGGCGATACCGGCGTGGTCGGTGCCGAGCACCCAGCGCGTGGACTTGCCGCGCATGCGGGCCATGCGGATGATGGCGTCCTGGATGGAGTCGTCGGTAGCGTGGCCCATGTGGAGCTTGCCGGTCACGTTGGGAGGCGGAATGGTGACGGTGCAGTCGCCCACGCCCTCACGGCGCTTGTAGTAGCCGCCGTCGAGCCACTTCTGCAGGATCGCCGGCTCGTTGGTCGACGGATCGTAGTTCTTGGGCATCTCTTCCATATATCTCTCCCTGTCCCGCCGGGGAGGAATGTAGGCCCGATTTTCGTTCGGTCAGGTCCTGGGCTCGCACGAAGACCACATTAAGTGGTCTTCGGCTCGTGCGGAATCTACGAAAAACGGGCCTACATTCCTCCCCTTAGGTATCGATTACTTCAGTCTGAATTGACTTCGCTTTGGCTTAAACAAACACACAGAATAGCACAGGTAGTTGGGGTTATTGCGTATATATAAAATAGCCTCCGACCGCGGGTGGTCGGAGGCTATTTGCAAGCACGTTTTTGGCTGGTTTAGCCGTAGATGCGCTGGGGCTGCTCTTCGCCCTTGACGGAAGCTTCGGTCACGACGACCTTGGCTACGCCCTCCTCGCTGGGGAGGTCGAACATCGTCTGCTGCAGCACGTCCTCGCAGATGGAGCGCAGGCCTCGGGCGCCGGTCTTGCGGGCGAGCGCCATGCGGGCGATCTCGTGCAGAGCCGCGTCCTCAAACTCAAGCTCAACGTCCTCGAGCTGAAACATCTTACGATACTGGCGCACCACGGCGTTCTTGGGCTCGGTCAGAATCGACACCAAGTCGTCCTCGTCAAGCGCCTGCGTCTGGGTGACGACGGGCGTACGTCCCACAAACTCGGGGATCATGCCAAAGGCGTTGAGGTCCTGCGGGAGCACCTGGCGCAGCAGGTCGTTCTCGTCGACCGAGGTGGGGCCGGCGATCTCGGAGTTAAAGCCCACACCCTTGTTGCCCACGCGGTCGGCGATGATCTTGTCCAGACCCACAAAGGCACCACCGCAGATAAACAGGATGTTGGTCGTGTCGATCTGCAGCAGCTCCTGCTGGGGATGCTTGCGGCCGCCGGTGGGCGGAACGCTTGCCACCGTGCCCTCAAGAATCTTAAGCAGCGCCTGCTGAACGCCCTCGCCCGAAACATCGCGAGTAATGGAGAGGTTCTCGGCCTTGCGGGCGATCTTATCGATCTCGTCAACGTAGATGATGCCAACCTGCGCGCGTTCGATATCGCCATCGGCGGCGTTGATGAGCTTGAGCAGGATGTTCTCCACATCCTCGCCCACGTATCCGGCCTCGGTGAGCGCGGTTGCGTCGGCGATGGCAAACGGCACCTCGAGGATGCGCGCGAGCGTCTGGGCGAGCAGGGTCTTACCGGTACCGGTGGGACCGAGCAGCAAAATGTTGGACTTGGCGAGCTCCACCTCGTCCATATCGTCGTCGAACTGCGAGCCCATGTCGTCGTCAAAGGCAGACACCGCGGCGCCGCCCTCGATCACGCGACGATAGTGGTTGTACACGGCCACCGACATGGCGCGCTTGGCGTCTTCCTGGCCCATTACATAGGCCGAGAGCTCGTCATAGATCTCGTGCGGCGTCGGCACGTGCGTGATGACCTGGCGGTCGTCCTCGAGCTCAAAGCCCTCGGTCTCGGGGTCCACGGCGGGCTGGGATGCTGCCTGGCCGTGGTCGTTGAGGAAGCCCGGCAGCTTGCCGTTGCGGGCAGCGTCCATAAAGTCCGAAGCCAGCGACTCCTCCAAAATCTCGGAGCAGGCGGCGACGCACTCGTCACAGATAAAGATGTTGGTCGGGCCCTTTACGAGGCGACGGACCTGGCCCTGCTCTTTTCCGCAGAAGGAGCAGCGGATGGGGTTGCCGTTCTCGTCAAAGTTGTCCTGCATGTTTCCTGCCATCCTAGGCATCCTTCACGGCGAGATCGCGCGAGGTGACGATACGGTCGATCAGGCCGTAGTCAAGGGCCTCAGCAGCGGTCAGGTAGTTGTCGCGCTCGGTGTCGGCCTGGACCTTCTCGATGGGCTGGCCCGAGGCGTCGGACAGGATCTGGTTGAGCTCGCGGCGAGTCTTCTTGATCTCCTCGGCAACGATCTCAATCTCGGTTTGCTGACCCTGGGCACCGCCGCTGGGCTGGTGAATCATGACCTTAGAGTGCGGCAGGCAGAAGCGCTTGCCCTTGGCGCCGGCCGAAAGCAGCACGGCGGCCATAGACGCGGCCATACCGACGCAAATCGTCGAGACCTGCGGCTTGATGAAGTTCATGGTGTCCAGAATCGCCAGGCCAGAGTATACCTCGCCACCGGGCGAATTGATGTAGAGCGAGATATCCTTCTCGGCATCCTGGCTCTCAAGATGCAGCAGCTGGGCAACGACCAGGTTGGCACTGACAGAGTTGATCTCCTCGCCCAAGAAGATGATGCGGTCGTTGAGCAGGCGCGAATAGATATCGTAGCTGCGCTCGCCGCGCGGCGTCTGCTCGATAACGTATGGCACGAGGGCGGAATCGAACTTAGCGATCATACGCATCTCCATTTCTCTCTTGCGGACCAAATTGGTTCTAGATAAACGTACGGTGCCCGCATGCTATGCATTGGCTGGCACCGTACGAAGCAACCGGATAACCGGCTTATAACTTTACCCCATCACGGGCGCATCCATGCGCTCGC
Source organism: Collinsella sp. AF38-3AC (assembly GCF_003474365.1). Classification (NCBI taxonomy): domain Bacteria; kingdom Bacillati; phylum Actinomycetota; class Coriobacteriia; order Coriobacteriales; family Coriobacteriaceae; genus Collinsella; species Collinsella sp. AF38-3AC. Next base: position 38,481 of record NZ_QROM01000011.1, on the reverse strand, counting down.
GGAAAAGGTGGCGAGAATTACTCGGCGTCCTTGGCGGTCTCGTCGACCTCGGTCACCTTGGCGTTCTCGACCAGGTGGTCGACGGCCTTGGAGCGACGGATGGACTCGCGGACGGCAGGCATGCGGCCATCGGCGATGAACTCGGCCTTGGAAGCCTCGACGTCCTTGACGCCGGCCTTCTCGAACTCGGCGTTGATGTCGTCCTCGGTGACCTCGATCTTGAGCTCACGGGCGAGAGCGTCGAGAGCCAGGGACTCACGAGCAACGTCGTTGGCCTGCTTGTGCAGGTCGCCGATGAACTGCTCCATGGTCAGACCGGAAGCGGGCAGCCAGGTGTCCAGGGTCATGCCGCGGGCAGCGAGGTTGGACAGGAAGTTCTGGCCAAGCTCCTCAAAGACGGACTGCTCGTAGTCGGCGTCCATCTCGTCGAGCTGCAGACGCTCGGCGAGAGCGGAGACGCAACGGTTCTCCTTCTCGGCCGGGAGGCGAGAAGCCTTGTCCTGCTCGATCTCGATCTTGATGGCGTCGCGCATGGCGTCGATGCTGTCGAAGCCAAAGTCGGACTTGACGAGCTCGTCGGTGAGCTCGGGGGTGTTGCGGACCTTGATGCCCTTGACGGTGACCTCGACGGTGTGGGTCTCGGCCTCCTCGCCCTCCTCGACCTCGTCGGTCCAGGTGACGGTCTTGACGTCGTCGACGTTAGCGCCGATCAGGGCCTCGTTGAACTCCTTGGGGTTGCTGTCGCTACCGGCGATGAGCATACGGCCCTCGGCGGCGAAGTTGTCGGCGTTCTCGACGGCCTTGAGGTCGACGGTCACGTAGTCGTCAGCCTCGACGGCGCGACCCTCGACGTCCTCGAAGGTGGCACGGTAGTTGAGGAGCATCTCGACCTGGTTGTTGATCTCGGACTCGGTGACCTCCGCGGGAGGCATCTCGATCTCGACGGCGTCGAAGGAGGAGAGCTCAGCGGCAGGACGCAGGGAGAACTCGACGGTGTAGGTGTAGTCCTCGTGATCCTTGGCGAGGTCGAGCTCCTTGTAGTCACCGTTCTTGGTGGGGACGATGTCCAGCTCGTTGAGGACGACGGGCTCGTTGGCGGCGATCAGGTCGTTGGTGGCCTGAGCGAGGGTAGCCTCGGCGCCAAGAGCAGAGTCGATGACCGGACGGGGAGCCTTACCGGCGCGGAAGCCCGGGAAGCGGTACTTCTTGGCGGTGTCCTTGTAGGCCTTCTTGATCGCGGCGTCGACGTCGGCGGCCGGAATGGTGACCGTAGCGGTGAGCTTGGCGTCCTTGACGTCAGAAGCGGTGATGTTCAACACGTTCCTCCTCATACTGCCCAGCTTATCTGAGGTGCTGGTACCTTTATGCAACAAAGAGTCGCGACGGCGAAAGCCGACGCAGGTGCGTTGGTGCGGGCGAAAGGACTCGAACCTTCACGGGAATCCCACCAGAACCTAAATCTGGCGCGTCTACCAATTCCGCCACGCCCGCATGAGCGCACAGACTAGGAATGATAGCAGATACGAACGGCAAGCGCACGCACACGTTTTACAGGCTCACGACCTCACCACGAGTTGCCGATGGCTCAGGGTAGCTAATTTGGGACGGGGCTATTTTATCTACCCCACCAAGGCATTCGAGCTCGGGGTCGAATTCGAAGTGTGGGTAGCTAAAGCGTACGGCCTCGTAGCTCGCGCGGTAGTCGTGTTTGACGACCACGATGTGCTCGATCACGTCACGCACGTAACCCATGTCCACGAACTCGGCGAGCGGCACGCGGCCGGCACCCGTCAGCTCAACATAGGAATCGAGCGCGAGGAAGGCGGAGAGCACATCCGAGAAGCCAAAGCGGCCGTAGATGCTGCCACCCATCGTGGCGGTATTGCGCAGCTGCACGCCCACAATGTCGTGGACGGCAAACTCAAACACATTGTTGACGAGCGCGTTGAGCTCGGCATGGCGCTCGAGCTGGCGCAGGGTGCACATGGCACCGATGCGAAACTCGGTCTCGGTCTCCTCAATCTGATCGAGTCCGCAGGCCGAAAGGTCAATCGCCGTCGCCACGCGACGCGATCCCAGTCGCATCCAGATGCCGCCGCCCACAATCTTGTTGTTGCGGTTTTACTGCAAGAGCTCATAGGCTTCGGCCGCGTTTCCAACACGGACGTAGGTACCGAACTTGAGCAAGTTCTCCCCCATCTCTTTACTTGTCCAGTACCTCTAAGTGTACCAAACGAGGGCGCACGACCCTCGCCACCATAGAAAAAGGCTCCCGGCCGATATGGTCGAGAGCCTTAGGTGCATCAGCTGGTGCTGAACGGAGCTATGTTGAGCTGGATTTAGCAGACGCCCTGAGCGAGCATGGCGTCGGCGACCTTCAGGAAGCCGGCGATGTTGGCGCCCATGACAAAGTTGCCCTCCTGGCCATACTCCTTGGCGGTGTCGTCCACGTTGTGGAACATGCCGCGCATGAGCTGCTCGAGCTTACCGTCGACCTCCTCGAAGGTCCAGGACAGGTGCTCGGCGTTCTGGCTCATCTCCAGGCCGGACACGAGCACGCCACCGGCGTTGGCAGCCTTACCAGGCATAAAGGCGACGCCGTTCTCCTGGAAGTAGGTCGTGGCCTCGATGGTCGTGGGCATGTTTGCGCCCTCGCCGACCACCTTGCAGCCGTTGGCGACGAGCGCTTGGGCGTCCTCGAGCAGCAGCGTGTTCTCGCGAGCACAGGGCAGCGCGATGTCGCAGGGCAGCTGCCACACGCCGCGGCCGTCGCCCTCGTGCCACACGGCGTTGGGCTTCTCGTCAACATACATGGCGAGCGTGACGCCCTTATCGTGACCGGAACGCTTCTGGTTGTAGACGTGCTCGAGCACGGAGTAGTCGATGCCGTCGGGATCCTCGACCCAGCCGTGGGTATCGGAGCAGGCCAGCACCTTGCCGCCGAGCTGGGAAACCTTCTGGACGGCGTAGATAGCGACGTTGCCGGAGCCGTGAACGACGACGTTCTTGCCCTCGAAGGAGTCGCCGCGGCTCTTGAGGTACTCGTCCACAAAGTAGACCAGGCCGTAGCCGGTGGCCTCGGTACGGGCGAGCGAGCCGCCAAAGGAGAGGCCCTTGCCGGTGAGGACGCCGGTCCACTCGTTGGTCAGGCGCTTGTACTGACCGAACATGTAGGCAACCTCGCGGCCGCCAACGCCCAGGTCGCCGGCGGGAACGTCGGTGTTGGGGCCGATGTGACGATAGAGCTCGGTCATGAAGGACTGGCAGAAGTGCATGATCTCGTTGTTGGACTTGCCCTTGGGGTCAAAGTCGGACCCGCCCTTGCCGCCGCCCATGGGAAGGGTGGTCAGGCTGTTCTTGAGGATCTGCTCCAGACCCAGGAACTTGAGCATGCCCAGGGTGACCGTCGGGTTAAAGCGCAGGCCGCCCTTGTAGGGTCCAATGGCAGAGTTGAACTCGACGCGATAGCCGCGGTTGACCTGGACCTTGCCCTGGTCGTCAACCCAGGGAACACGGAACATAACGATGCGCTCGGGCTCGACGAGGCGCTCCAGCAGGGCGGCCTCCTCGTACTCGGGGTGGGCGTCGAGCGCCGGCTGGATGGTGCCGAGGATCTCGGTCGCGGCCTGGATGAACTCAGGCTGCTCGGGATAGCGAGCCTTGAGCTCTTCGAGAACTTTCTGCGTGTAGCTCATGCTTCCTCCAATGATGGGAAACGAAAAGTGTCGGTCGCGGCACCCTATGCGCCGCGAGCTTTATCGTGTATGGATAATATCGCACTGTTGCGGCAAAGTTACGAATAAGACCGCAGGCGGATGTTTCATTTTGATTACGATGCAGGTAGATGGGTTTTTGACCGCCTGACGTGCAAATCGCGTGTTTCAAAGCTGTTTCTCGCACGTTTCGAAACCACCACAAAGGGGACAGGCACCTTTGTGGTGGTTTTGGCGAGATGCGTTGGCGGGAACGTATGCGAATCGAACACATCCAAGACGTTTTGCACGCCTCGCAACGGTTTTGAGGACCGCGGGGCCAACCGGGGCCCATCCGTTCCCAAGCGTGGCGGTATTTTACCAAACCGAACAGACCACAACCGAAAAGAGCGATGCGGAAACCGCTAGCGCAGCGATCTCAGACCGCCGGCCTCCTTGTCGAGCACTGTAAAGCGCACGGCATCCAGGTGCTCCAAGATGCTAATGGCTCGCTTGCGCGATACGCCCAGGGCTTCGCGCAGCACACTCGTGGTGGCAGCGCCGCTGGCAGCCTCGATAGCCGTCGCAACAACCCCACGCGCATGAGCCTCGGCGGCGGCGGACAAGGCAACGTCACGCTCGACCTTAACGATCGAGCGGTTGAGCGAAAGCTCGCGCAGGGCGCGCGTCATGGTGTCGCGATCGAGCTGAAGCTGCTCGCCCACCTCGGGAAGCGTCGGCGCATTAAGACCAGCCTCGTCCAGCAGGGCAACGATACGCTGGCCAGCCTCGCGTACCACGCGTATCGCCGCAGCAGCGGAATGCGGGTCGAACACCTCGGCGCCGTCGACGGCGCACACGCCGCGCGCTCCCCCGCCGACAGAGCCCGCGCGCGGCGACGGTGCGAAAGCAGGACGCGTCCGCCACCAAGCAGCGAAACTGGCGAATACGACAGAATGACGGCCTGATCGCCGACGCGCAACGGCAGCGGCCGTTCCAGGCGCACCTGCACCACACGCGTCTCGCCGACCGCAATAGGCGGCTCGTCGTCCAAAAGCATAATGCGGCCGAGCACCTCGGCCGTGCCCGCCATGACGTGCATGCGCGTACCCGAAGCAAGAACGCCGGATCGCACGCCATCGCGCCCCACATATGTCAGTTGCATCAAAAAGCGCAGCGTCTGGCCCACGCGACCCTCGACGCCGAGCATCTCGCCGCGCTTGAGGCCCGCCACACCATCGCCCACCAGGTTCAGGGCGACGCGCTGGCCGGGAACCGCGCACTGGGTATCCCCGTGAACCTGCCCCCCCCCGCGCACGCGACAACACGTTTGCGACGGCAGCGCAACGAGCTCATCGCCAACCGAAACGGGACCGTCGTGCAGCGTACCCGTCACGACGGTTCCGGTGCCGCGGATGCTAAAGCAACGGTCGATGGGAAGACGGGGCGCGGCGCCCGAGCCCACGACTGCCTCCAGGTGCTCCGACCAGCACGAGCAAACCGCGTTATCGAGCACCGTAAGCAGCTCGTCCAGGCCCTCGCCCGTCTTGGAGGACACCGGCACTATCGACGCCCCAGCAAACACGGTCCCGTCCAGAAACGCCTCGACATCGAGCTCCGCCAGCGTGGCAATCTCGTCGTCGGCCAAATCGCGCATCGTGAGCGCGACGACCATGCGCGTCACACCCAACAGCTCCAGAGCCCGAACGTGCTCGCGGGTCTGCGGCATCACGCCCTCAACGGCCGAAACCACCAACAACGCAACGTCCACGCCGGTGGCGCCCTGCACCATAGCGCGCAGATAGTGCGCATGCCCGGGCACGTCGACCAAGCCGACAATCTTGCCACCGGGAAGCTCGAGCTCGCCAAAGCCGAGCTCTGTAGTCATGCCTCGGCGGCGTTCGACCTCCAAACGGTCGGGATTTTTGCCGGTCAGCGCCTCGATAAGGGCCGACTTTCCGTGGTCGACGTGTCCCGCTGTTCCAACGACAACGGGACACTCGACAAGCTCGCGCGCCGTCATCGGCGCAAACCTGCCCGCACGGCATCCGCCAACGCAGACGCGCACAGGTCAAGGTCGGTGTCGCGCAAAAGCGTGCGAACGTCAAACAGCACCTGGTCGTGCCGCACGCGTGTCACGACCGGCGTATCGGGCTCCTGAACCAAGGCGCGCTTGAGGCCATCGGCGGATAGGCGCCCATCGACAGGGCAGACGGCAACGCAAAATGTTGGGGGCTCGACAGTCGGCAGCGATCCGCCGCCGGGAGTAGAGGCGCCCTCGACAACCTGCAGCTCCACGGCCTCTTCGCACTGAGCCTCGCGAAGCTTGTGCAGCAGACACGCGGCGTGCTCTTTGCGGCCCCCACGGGCACAGGTCGCGACGTCATACTCAAGCGTGCTGTAGCCGCGGGCGACATCGGTCACCGCCTGCACCGCTGCGGGAGCAAGCGGAGCGCGGCCCAGATTGGTGTGAATCACAACGCCCGTCGCGTTGACGGCAGGGCGCAGGGTCGGCAGCGACAGTCGGTGGCACCGCTGCTCGATGGCCAAGGCGAGCTCACGCTTATTCCTAGCGGGGGTGCCAGAGCGGATCGCCTCGCGCTCGGCATCGAGCTCGGCATCAATCGCCTCGCGCACAATCATGTCGCCCGCATCGCCGGCAGCCTTCATAACCGGCCACTCGGCCAGCAGCTCGTGAGCGGCGGGAATGGAGCGCAGGCGGTCGCGCACCTCGGCAGGCATGGATTCGCAGTCGCTCATGGAAAGCCTTTCGACATGTTCAATAAAAAGCGGGTCCCCTTTGGTCGTCATCGGCCAAAATGTGACGAGACGTATGCAAAAGGGACAGGTCCATTATGGCAGCTCGCGACAAGACGGCGAAGCGCCTCGTCCAAAACCTGCCAAAATAAACCTGTCCCTTTTTGGTCGGTTATGGGTTGGGTCCTTTAGGCCTCTTTATTGGTGTAAATAAACCAGTAGCCCAGCGCCACGATCAGGGCGCCGCCCACGATATTGCCCAGCGTGGCGACCGAAAGGTTGAGCGCCAGCCCGGCGGCGTTGAGGGCATCGGTGCCGGCGACATCGGCTCCATAGCCGCAGGAATGCATCAAAATGCCCATGGGCAAAAAGTACATGTTGGCAACGCAGTGCTCAAAACCGCAGGCCACAAAGGCAGCGATAGGCAGCAAAATGCCCACGACCTTATCGACCACGGTCTTGCCAGCAGTGCCGATCCATACGGCCAGGCAGACAAAGATGTTGCACAGAATGCCGCGGAAGAAGATGGTAACGGCGTCGATCGTAACCTTACCGGCGGCGACGCTCACCATGGTGTTGGCGACGGCCTCGCCGTTGAGCTTATAAATAGCTGCCATGTAAATCAAAAAGACAACGAACAGGGCGCCGGCAAAGTTGCCGATCCACACAATAGCCCAAGCCTTGAGCATCTGGACGAGCGTGATCTTTTTGCTCTTAAGCGCGCAGACCATAAGCGAGTTACCGGTAAACAGCTCCGCGCCGCAAATGAGCACGAGCACCAGTCCCAGGCAAAAAGCAAAACCGCCCACGAAGCGCTGGGCGCCCCAGCCAAGCGTGGGGTCGCTCAGAAAGACCGTGAAGAACAGGCCGCCGAAGGCGATAAACGCGCCGGCGAACATGGCGAGCAAAATGGCCTTCGAGACCGGCAGGCTGGCCTTGGCAACACCGGCAGCCTCGGTCTTGGCCTCGATTGCGGCGGGCGCCAGGCAGTCGGGAGTGGGATATTCTGCCTTACTTTGTGCCATGGCAATCACTACTTTCGTACGATGTGGGACTAACATTGGTCATAAACATGTCCCGCGAAGATGGGCAAAAACAAACGCGAGCCAAATTAGCATATTGGCCTGCGATTATATAGCTTGGAGCGGGCGACGGGAAGTCCAAGGATTTGCTTCGCAAATCCTTGTTTCGCTGCGGGCCTTCGGCCCTTGCGTGCTGCGCTGGAAAATGCTCACGCATTTTCTCAGCTCCGCACCCTGACGGGTTCGATTCCCGTCGCCCGGCGCGTAAACGAAAACAGCTCTGATTCCCAAAGGAAACCAAAGCCGTTAAAACAATTCTTATGGAGCGGGCGACGGGAATCGAACCCGCGTCATCAGCTTGGAAGTGTTGCGACTTTTTGCACCAAGCCGTCTACCTGCGCAAACGCGGACGCTCTACCTGCTATTTCTCTGTCTATTGCGTCTAATTCGTCTATGTTTTATAGTCCAGTCAACGCATGTTGTGTCATATGTGTGTCATACGTTGTGTCATGAGAGGACTGGATATGTGCGAGCTGTCACCTGCGGAAACGTATTACGGATACGCTCTGAAACAGTACGAAACTAAGGACAGAGCTGGAACAATCACGGGTTATAAGTGGCGTGCTGTCTACTACTACAAAGGAGAGGACGGAAAGCGCCACCAAAAGAACGTCACCCTAAAGACCGAGGGGCGCGACAAGGGACGCTCAAAGCAGGTCGAAAAGGCGGCGAACCAAGAAGCCGAAGCAATCCGCCAACAGCTCAACGAACAGGTAACCAAAGACCCCCACAGCGGCGAGACGGTAGCCGAGTATTTCGGGAAGTACGTGGAGGAACGCGCAAACAGCATCGAGCGTTCATCAGCCAACGAGCTAAGGCGCATACTCAAAAGCTATATCGCGCCCAGCATCGGTAAAATCGAGCTGGACGAGCTGACCCCAGACGATGTGGCGGCGTGGGTTACGAAGCTCAGCAAGGACTATGCACCCTCCACAGTGAAGAAGTGCCTAACCAACCTGCGTTCTGCCATGAAACAGGCTGTAGACCGCGACAGGCTCGTTAAAGACCCCACGCGCGGCGTTAAGAACCCTCAGCAGGCGCATAGGAACCCCAACGCCCTCGATGCAAAGGGACGTGCCAAGGCAGCGCAGTTCATCGCCCTAGACCCCGCGAAGCCGCTTAACGTTGGGTTTGCCCTAGCAATGTATATGGGTTTGCGCGAGGGCGAGATATGCGGTCTAACGTGGAAGTGCGTTGACTTGAACGAAGGAACCGTAAGCATCGAGCGCACCATAGGGCGTGACGGCTCCAAATGGTACGTAAAGGAACCCAAGACGGGTGGCAGCAGGCGCGAGCTGTACGCGCCCTCTATCATCGCCGACATGCTCACGGCGCGCCTGGCCAACGCCAAAGCCGAGTGCCTAGAGTTGGGCGTTCCGTTCGATGAAAACATGTACGTGACGGGTGGCGCTGACGGCTCGTTTATGCAACCCCACTATCTTTCGCATAGGTGGAGGATTGCGGCTGACGCTCTGGAGCTTATCGGTACGGAGGGCAACCGCCCAACGTTTCATGACCTGCGTCACACGTTCGCAACGGCGGCGGTTACGGCAGGCACGGATATTAAGACCGTGGCGAGCATGATGGGGCACGCCAACGCAGCTATGACGCTGAACATATACGCGAGCGCCGACAAAGAAGCCAAGAAGCGCGGCGCGGCTGTAGTTGAGCAGGCGTACATGGCAGACGTTGCCCAGCACGCTAAGGACGGCTCTGTTATCGAGTTCGGCAAGACTGGAACAGAGAACTAGGCAGGGAGCATCATGGATAGCAAGGCGGCGAGCGCTACCGCGTGGGTTCTAGACGATACCGAGATGAAAGAGCTACGGGGTTCCCTGCACAGCTTGGAGACGATAGCCGTCTTCTTGGAGGGTTCGACAGCGGCGTAACGCTCGAAGGTTATATGTTGGGCGATATAGCGGAACTGATAGACAGGGAGCTAAGGCGCGTCAGAGAAGCGGTAGACAACGCAAAGGCAAACTAAGAAGGGAAAGACATGGAAACCAAGGCGGCAAGCACACTCACGAAAAAGGATGCGGCTCAACTGATGGGCGCGGCGCTCCACCTCGAAGCCCTATCGGAGCTAATGCGGGGCTACTCCCCAGAACAGGGGGGGCTAGGCGAGGTCAGCGTTAAGGCGCTGGGGGCAGACCTAATGACGAGCGCGGACGCAATCCTAGACGTGCTGGAACGCGCTGGGAGCGCCAAGCAGGATATAGAATAGATAACGCAAAGGGGCGTTCGGGGAAAGGAACCGAGCGCCCCATTACTTAGGAACAACCCCCGCGCGAGGTTCTAGAAAAGAGCGGGGATGTATGGACCCATTGTACTCCACCACGCGGACATGGGTTTTACGAGGTGGAGCCATGCAGAAGGGCAGCGACAAGGAACTAACGGAACGGCTCGCGGCGGCGCTTTCGGGCTACCCAATCAGGGACGATAGACACCCTTTGGCAGACCAACCGAAAGACCGATTGTATGACGCGCTCTGCTGGACGCTTGGCGATTCAGAGCGTTCGGATCTAGTTAAACATTTCGCCAAGTTCATCGACGTTAGCGTTCAAGCCATGCGCGGATACCTAAACGATTCAACGGGCATAACAAACGTACGCCTTGCACAAATAGCAGACTGGGCGGCTAGAGCGCAGGTTATGAATGAATCGAACTATGCTGACGAGCTGATTAACGCTACCGATACCCCTATGTTCGGCTTTGAAGCCACCAAGCAAAAGCGCTACGACATGGGTTATCGGCTGTTCATATCCAACCTGTTTGGACTGACCCCTATCGACCTAGAGAAGATTAAGCGCCTGGAACTAATCAGGGCGGCGCTGACTTGCAGCACCGAGGAATTGGACGCGCTGACCGCGACCGTGCGCCTTATGCCCACGCAGCGGAGCGACTACCCAGCTAACCCCATCACAAACGAGGGCGTAACTATGAGCGGGGCGGCTGTTGAAGTTCTCCCCCATGCGCTCGAAAGCATCGAACGCGAGCTACCACCGCTGAAAGAATGGGCGCAATCGTCCGTTGACTGGGCAAAGGCGAACAAGACTAAGTCGCTCGATATTCCGTTCTAGCCACGCCGATATGAAGATATGTTGAACCCCAAAAATACTTTTTAGCGGCTCAGGCGCTGTCCCCGAAAGAGGGCGGCGCTTTTTTCTTTCGCGGCTCCAAGGAATCAACGGGGCAGGGCAAGAGGACGAAACTAAACAACCCTAATTTCTTTCGCCAACCCCTACCAGGCGCAGCATATCCCCAGCTAAACATGTCCGTTTCTTTGTCTATAGTCCGAGTTGTCATGACGCAGCTAACAGAAGCCGAGAACGCTGGACGCGGCTCCATCGGCGCATATCCGAAGGGACTAATAGCAATGCGAACGCCGAAAAAAGGAATCACCGATGCCGACCTAATCACGGCTGCAATCGAGGGCAACGCGCCCGTAGTAGACGCAAACACGGCGGCGGCTATCTTGGCTTGTTCCCCGCGCACCGTCTGCCGTATGTGCGAGCAGGGTAAGTTGAAGTCGTTAAAGGTCATGGGCATGTGGCGCGTCAACAAGGCGGCTCTGTTCGAGTTGGCGGGTATGCCCATCACGGCAGGCGCTACCGACCATGAGTAGCGCAGAGCTGTACGGGGTCGCATACTATCGCGGGGAGAAGATAGCGACGTACGGCGAGGACGATGGGACCGACCGCAAAACGCTCGACCTACAGACCCCTGTTCTTCTAGACCCCACCCGACACAGCAGCAAGCCCACAGGCGGCGAGGTGGCGGCTATCAGCAGGCGAATAATCCAACCCGCTAACCTATACCGCCCGAACGTTGAGACACTAGCAAAAGCAATTTCGTGCGGCTATACGGTATGCGGCGGCATATGCGTTGGCAAGCGTTCCCCTAATTGCTGGAAGTCACAGCAGGTGTGGTGCATAGACATAGACAATGACGCAGCAACAAAAGAACGGGGTTACGACCCCTTGCCCTACACAGAAGCCGTACTAAGGGCGTTCAGGGCTAACTTGCCTTTGGTCATTAGTTATCTGACTTTCAGCAGCAGCCCAGACCCCTACGCCCCCGCCGATAGTGAGCGATACAGGCTCATGTTCAGACGCGGCACGGAGACGAGCGACCCAGAAGAAGCGGCGGCGTTCGGCGCGGCGCTGTTGGCAACGTACCCAGAAGCCGACCAATCCACCGCGCAATCAAACAGACTGTTTTTCGGAACCGATAAGGAGGTCATAGCTTGGAATCGACCACTGGTTTAGAGCCGACCCATAGCCCAAACTACCAAGGATACAAACTGCCCGAGCGTATTTCAGAGGGCGAACGCAACCGGCAACTTTATTCCTATGCCAGCAAGCTCCAAGCCCAAGAGTATAGCGATGATGATATAGAACGGATGGTAAAGCAGGCTAACGGCGAGAGGTGCAACCCGCCTGTAACAGAGTGCGAAGTCGCGCGTATCGTGAGAAACGCAACAAGCCACCCCAAGGGTCGTGACCCCGAATACGAAAAACGCAACGAGGGTTCTAGCGATACGAAACAAGCGGGGCTAGAGCTACCCAAAAGTATTAACGACAGGTCGCTATCAAGGCTGTTCGGCGAGCGCTACCGCGACCGTCTGCGATGGGTTAAAGAAACGCGATGCTGGTATTGCTACGATGGAACACGCTGGGCTGACGGCACGTCAGGCGGCAACGAGCTTGCCGAGGGCATGATGAAAGAGTTCGTGGGTGACCTGTGCATAGCAGCGGCAACATGCAGCGACCCAGACCAACGCGTTGTCAACATGAAAGCGGTAGCCAAGTATAACGACAGCACCAAACGCCGAAACTTGCTAAGGGACAGTCACAACGAACTTAGCACCAGTATCAAAGAGTTCGATACCGACCTCAAACTCATAAACTGCCGCAACGTGACCGTAGAACTTGGGGCTGTGATAAAGACCCATCCGCATACGCCTAAAGACATGCTCACGAAAGTAGCGGGGTGTGACTACGACAAAGACGCGGGACACGGGCAATGGGACAAGTTCCTATCAGAGACTTTCAAAGGACGCGAGAAAGTCATACCGTTTTTTCAGGAGCGTATGGGTCTAGCCCTCGCAGGTGATACCTCACGTGACTGTTTCTATCTTGCAATCGGTCAGACCAGAACGGGCAAGAGCACGACCGTGAACACAATCAAAAACGTGTTCGGAGAATACAAGACAACAGCTGACGCGGCAACGTTCACGGAAAGCAGCAGAAGGGCGCAAAACGCATCGCCAGATTACGCTTGTTTGCGCGGCGCGCGTCTAGTAGACGTTCCCGAACTCGCAGAAGGCATGATACTCGATATTGCCTTGGTAAAGCGAATCACAGGCGGCGATGAGCTGACCGCGCGAGCGCTCAGGCAAGACCCCATTACTTTTACGCCCATATGCACACTAATCATGCCGACAAACTTCAAGCCGCGTATGAAGGATGAAACCCTGTTCACCTCAAAGCGCGTGGTGATCCTACCGTTCTACAACACGCGGGGCGAAAACGAACAGGATTACGGGCTTGAACAGAGGATGTGCGAACCCAAGTTTGCAAGCAGTGTCCTCAATTGGATTATCGAGGGATACCAAAGAGCTGTGACAATTGGCAGCAAGGTTCCCGACATATGCGAAGAGCTCGCAAACGACTATTCAAGGGACGAAGATATTATCGGCGCGTTCATCGAGGACGAATGCACCGAAGTTGACGGGATTATGACAGATGGCTCGATGATATACAGCAGATATAGGGCGTGGAGCATAGATAACGGTTATCAGCCAGCCAGTGCCAACAACTTCTATAAGAGGTTGGTTAGAAGGGGATACCGAAGGAGCAGCGGAAGGGTTGAGACTGGTTCGGGAACGAAGTCAGTACGCAATCGTATACATGGGCTGACGCTCAGATATGGCGGCTGTGACGATGTGCGCGATAAACCCGCTTTTCGGTCATAACCCTATAAGAAATTACTTTTGAATAATGACCGCTATATATCTAAAGCGTCACAGTATTTATTATCTTCGCAGGTAGATAGCCGTTTTTAGGTGTGACGCTTTTTTAGCTCAAGCCCGACCAAAAGCCCTATCGCGCCCTCGCAGCAACAGCGGGGGCGTTTTTCTATGGCGACAGCTTGCTGAAAAAGACCCCATACTGACACACAGAAGGGGTCTAAAAGCCGCGGCACGCGGCGGTTACGAATGGGGCTATCGTTATACCAATCACGCCAAGCGGCGCGGGGTTCAATCGTTTGCGGGTTCGTCGTACAGGTCCATACCGTCTAGCAGCTCGTCTAGGCCGTCGGCAATACGACTGCAAGTCTCGCGCCACCGACGCGGGGCGTTCGTCGCTAGGTCCCTAAAGGCGTTGACGTCTGACCTTAGTTGGGCCGTTGCCGCTAGTACCTCCTTGCCATGAGGGGCAACGTACTCGACAAGGATACCGTCCCTATAGGCTGCCGTCCGGCATTTCCCACCGCAGTACAGCGACGTTCGGCGCTTGGCCTTGTACAGTTGCCCGCAGTATGCGCACCTTTTCACTATGGTCATGAGGTCTCCAATCCATCCGGTTACAAGATGCTTGGATGATATGGCCGCGTTCCCCCGCCGCGTCACAGTCGCGTTACAGGTCGCCCGTTTGTAAGGGAATTAGCGTTTCATGAAACGGTAAAGCGTTAGCCCGTTCTGGGGTACTTTGTAAAGGAATTAGCGTCGCTGCGACGGTAAAACCCGACGCCCGTTTTAGCCACTTTGTAAGGAAAATAGCGTTACACGTAACGGTAAAACCCCAATGACCTATCGGGGCGTTCCGTAACAGTTGCGTTACCGACTTCCATTTTCGTAGCGATAAAAAAATCAGGGCGGGATGCTGGGTAGCCGTGATGTTGTCTCGTGATTCCACCCCTCCCACCCATCGGGGCGGCGCAGAGCAGCCGTTCAGCCGCGCTCTGATGGGTCTATGGGTCGGTGAGGATTCATCTCCTGGAGGGCAAGCCAAGCGGCTATCGAGGGCAGCGCCACCCGCGCCCAATCGCAAACGGACGGCATATGACACAGCCATGACACAACGTATGACACAAAGAAGGGGCAAGAGCGGAACCGTCCCGATTCATTGCGCCACAATATCTAGCTAATTATCATCGCGCCCAGACCGTTCACGGCTCCATATCGACCGTCTAACAGCCCGAAGGTGTGTCATATCTGTGTCATGGGCGTGTGTCATGAGCTAATTTCGGCATAAAAAATCGCAAGCCAAATAAGTACTTTGACCTGCGATTATATTACTTGGAGCGGGCGACGGGAATCGAACCCGCGTCATCAGCTTGGAAGGCTGGGGTTCTACCATTGAACTACGCCCGCAAGATATGGTCGGGACGACAGGATTTGAACCTGCGACATCCTGCTCCCAAAGCAGGCGCGCTACCAAACTGCGCCACGTCCCGAAGGTGTTGAGCAGCTAAGGTCTAAACCTTGCGTGTCCCAAAGCGAAGGAAATTATAGGGGAGACTCCCCGCCTGTGCAAGTGACGATACCCTAGCTCCTCGAATGTGCGACAAACCGGCTGTGGAGCAGGCCGATCACAAACGCCACCACGGCAACCGGCGCCCACGCGGCTCCAATGTCTGCCAGCGGCAGCGCATCGAACGGCAGCCACGCGCCCGTAAAGAACGCATCGCGGACCGAGGTGATCACGCTCTGGACCGCGACAACGCCGCCGACCCAGACCCACACCTGCGGATGCGCGTCGCAAAAACCGTGCACCAGACCCATAAGCACCAGCACGATGGCGACGGGGTACAGGGCGTTGAGCATGGGCACCGAGAACAAGAGGATTACGTCGAGACCCACGTTGGAGAGCACGCACGAAAACGCCGCGAACACAAAGGCGAGAACCGCAAAGGGACGGCGCATGGCCTCCTCGGAAGCCTCCGCTCCCCCTTTGACCACATACGTCTCGCAGAAATAGCGCGAACAGCAGCTGATGAGCCCGATGCACACGTTCATGCAAGCGAGGAAGAAGATCGCAAAGACCACGACCGTGCCGGCAAGGCCAAAATGCATGGAGGCAGAGCGAGCGAGGATGGCGGCGCCATTGGTGGCATCGGGCATCACGGTGCTGAGTTGCGTGCCGGCAAGTGCTAGGCCGCAGTAGATGATGGCCATGAGCACACCGGCGATCACGCCGGAGCGCGAAATCTCGAAGGCAACGCGCTTGTCATCGGTAACGCCCAGCTCGTGGATAGTCTCGGCGATGATGATGCCAAAGGCGAGCGAGGCGAGCAGGTCCATGGTCTGGTAGCCGGTCAAAAAGCCCTGCACGGCAGCGCCGGCATTATAGGGAGCCTGCGGCGCGGCAGCGGGACCCAGCGGCGAGACCACGGCGGCACCCACGACCAACACGATAAGGGCGATGAGCGCGGGGCCCGTAATACGGCCGAGCACGCGCGTGATGACGCCGGGACGCAGCGTGAGCGCAAATGCGACGATAAAGAATCCGACAGCGAACACCAGGCGAGCCGTGGCGAGCGAGACGCCCTCGGGCAGCAGCGGCACCAGCATCTCGAAGGCTGTTGAGCTTGTGCGCGGAATGGCCAAGCACGGGCCGATGGCCAGATACACCGCCGCGACAAAGAATTCGCCAAACTTGGGGTGCACGCGGCCGGCAAGCTCGCGCGCCGTTCCGGCAAGTGCCACGGCGATAAAGCCCATGACGGGCAGGCCGATGGCGGCGATGAGAAAGCCGAGCATGGCGACCGGCGTGGCAGAACCTGCCTGTAGCGCCAGCAGCGGCGGAATAATGAGGTTGCCGGCACCAAAGAGCATCGAGAACAGGGCAATGCCGACAGTGAGGACATGGTCGGAGCGCAGGCCGCGGGGAGCGGATGAGGCCATGGGACCACCTTTCGAGTCGAGACAAAAACGGGACGGGCAAAAGACCCGTCCCGCAAGTATATATGCTTTAGCAGACTAAATCGTGCAAAGCTTCAATCTAGCCACCCCTTTTGAGCCGTTACGCGTCCGAGCGACGACGACGCAGCAGCTCGAGCGCTATTGCGATAAGCGCAACGGCGCCCGCAGCCACGGCGACTGCCAATGGCGCGTGATCGCCCGTATCGGCGAGCTGCTGAGCGCCCGACTTGGACGAAGCCTTCTGTCCGGGGTTTTCCGCACCATCGCCCCTTGCCTTATCGGCTGCGGAGTCAGCCGAACTACCTGGTTTTGCCGGATCCTTTGAATCCGGCCGCTCGGAATCGGGCGTCCCGGGCTTATCCGGGTCCGGGTTGCCGGGCTCCGGCTTCTTCTTCACCGTCAGCGTACCGAGCTAAACCGTGACATCAAAGTTCGGGTCGGTGACCGTCGCCTCGATCTGGTACTCGCCCGCCGGGGAACTCTCATCGGCGACGCAGGAGTACTCGACCTTCACGCCCGAAGTGTCAACCGCACTCTCCAGGCTCGAGGTAAACGCTGGGTTCGTCTCTCCCTCGAAGCGCTCGGTGTCGTCAACCTTCACCGTTACTAGATTATGCTTTCGCGCGAATAATGTTTATGATAAATATCTCTCGCCTGATAATTTTCTTTTACCAATAACCACGAGACGGCCCGCACTGTCGCTGCATAAAAAGGCGGAGCAGCCCGTAAGGTTACTCCGCCGCAGGTGAGCACGACATTGGCGTGGCACTCATCGGCGGCTTCCACAATGGCATCACCGATTTCGCTGACGTCGTCGCGCACAACCACATGTGAGGCGACCCTCCATCCCTGCGCCTCGATAAGCTCCTCGAGTGCGGCACCTGCCTCGTCCTGGGCAAGGTCGCGCGTATCCGAGCACGTCACGATCGAAATCTTCAACTCCATAGCATTCCTCCTGCAGCACGGTACCCTCGGGCAGATCGACGCGGACAACATCCACGACATCTCCCGCCTTGTGCTCACACGGCCCTTCGTCAATACGCAGCAGGCAGTTGGCCCGCTGCATCGTGCCGAGTAGCGCCGAATTCTGCGTCTTGGCCTCGGTCACCAGCAGCTCACCGGTCTCGGGGTCGCGCAAAACCGTGGTGCGATCGAAGAAGCGTCGGTCCTGGCGCTTCTTCACGCCGTGCGTCAATATCGCCTGCTGCACGGGACGCGTACCCTCGGCAAAGCCGCGCATCTTGCGGATCGCGGGGCGGGCGAGCATCTCAAAGCCCACATACGCCGCCGCGGGATTGCCCGAAAGCCCCAAAACCGGCTTGCCCCCAAGCAGGCCAAACGTGATGGCCTTGCCGGGACGCATCGAGATGCGATCTTACATGCCACGGCGCGCAACGGCGGCGCCGATTCTTTATGTTTGGTTCAGTATAATCCCCCGCTGCCCGCTCAAGACATGGCCCGCAACGGCAAATACACCTGTCGGCTACGCGCCTCTCGTAACAGATCCGAAACCTGCCAATCGCCTTGAGACTGAGGGCGCCGTCCTATAATGCATGCATCACAACAAATAAGAGGACGTTATGGCTTTTATCGATAAACGTGAAAATACACTCGACCCGCCTGATGACGCCCGTCAGGACAAAGACGGCAGAACCTTCTCTCCGGCCGACTTGATCATCAGCGGTCGCAACCAGCTCACCCGCTCTGAGCAGCTCTTGGCCGCCGACACGCGCCGCAATGCCCGTAACATGCTCGCGAGTGCCAAGCTGCTCGCGCTCGTCGTTTTCGTTTCGCTCGCCATGGGCGTTGCCGCCTGGGCGTTTTTGGCCTCGCTGGATATCGCGACCGATTATCGAGAGCACCATGCGTGGGTCTACGCCCTGCTCCCCGTCGTGGGCGTGGCCACCGCGTGGGTCTACAAGAACCACGGTCTTGCCGCCAAGCGTGGCAACAACCTGGTCATCGACTCCGCTCTGGGCACACGCCTCATCCATATGCGCATGGCCGTCCTCACCTTCGTCTGCTCCACGCTCACGCACCTAACGGGCGGATCGGCCGGTCGCGAGGGAGCCGCAGTGCAGATTGGCGGCACCATCGCCAGCAACATCTCGAGCCTCGCCCACCTCAAAAAGCATGACCACCATGACCTCATGCTCGCCGGCATCTCGTCGGCCTTTGGCGCCGTATTCGGTTCGCCCCTTGCCGGAGCTTTCTTTGGCATGGAGATGTGCTTTATCGGCAAGATCGACTACACCGCGGGCATCTACTGCCTGGTCGCCTCGTTTACCGGCTACTTTACGTCACTCGCTATGGGCACCCAGTACGAGAGCAACGTCATCGCCAGCGTTCCCGACATGACGCCCAGAACGGTTGCCATCGTCGTTATCGGAGGCATTATCTTTGGCCTGACGGCACGTCTCTTTGCCTGGTCGGTTCGAACCGTCAAAAGCCTGTACGGTCGCTTTATCACCAACTACCTTGCTCGCGCACTCGTGGGCGCGCTCGTGGTGCTCGCGGCCTACGCGATACTCGACGCCTGGGACTACGCCGGCCTTTCCACGTGGCTTTCCGGCGCCGGATTTGCAGGCAACACCACCCTGGCGGACGCAGTCATCAAGTTGGTCGTCACAGCGCTTACCCTGGGCGCGGGCTTCCAAGGCGGCGAGGTTGCGCCCCTGTTTGGCATCGGTGCGGCGCTCGGCGGATGGATTGGCTGCCTCGCCGGACTCGACCCGAGCTTTATGGCGGCCCTCGGCATGCTCGGCGTCTTCTGCGCCGGCCTCAACGTGCCCATCACCACCTGCATGATGGCTATCGACCTGTTCCATGGAACGGCCGCGGGCTTCTTTGTCATCGTCTCGTTTATTAGCTATCTCGTTGGCGGACACCGCGGCGTATATCCCGCGCAGCGCATCATCTCACCCAAACGCCGTTCGCTTATTGTGGACGAGGGCGGCACGGTGGCAGATGCTATCGAGCGCCACAACGACCTGATAGAGTAGACGTAGTAATCACCGTGCAGCCACAATCGGGCAATTCGACCTGAACGCGGCAGCACCGTCACGCTACACGCTGGGAGTCGCCCCATGCACGCAACTGATTTTGGTCGCACGCTCATCATCGCCAACCCCGCTGCCCAGTCGGGCGCGGCGCGCGAGGTTGCCGAGCGCCTGCAACGCTTTTTGGACATGACGGCGCGCGCGTCCCAGTTTGACTTGGTGCTGACCGAGCGCATGGGGCATGCCAAGGAACTTGCCGCACAGGCCCAGGGCTACCGCACGGTTATCGCACTCGGCGGCGACGGCGTGATCCACGAGGTTGTCAATGGGCTCATGGCGCAGGAAGAGGCCATCCGTCCCGCCCTTGCCGTCCTGCCCGTGGGCTCCGGCAACGATTTTGCCCAGACGCTCGGGATCGACGATTTCTCAGGTAAGGATTTTGGCGCGCTGCTCACCTGCGAGCTACAGCGCCAGGACATCGGGCGCATTCGCTCATGGAATCCCGCAAGCGGAAGCGGCGAGGCCTCGGTGGAGTACTACGACCAGACGCTCTCGGTCGGCATCGATGCCGCTATTGGCCTGGGCACCACAGAGTTGCGCAAGAAGACCGGCTTGACGGGTGCTCCGCTCTACACTCTCTCAGGGCTTGAACAGTTTGGCCTGCGCTATCATAACTACCCCATGACGGTCACCTTTGACGGCGCCCCCGCCGAGCGCGTGCGGGCGATTATCATGGCGATTCAGCTGGGCCCCACCTACGGCTCGGGCTATCGCATCTGTCCCGATGCCGACCCCTGCGACGGCATACTCGACGTATGCTACGCCTGCGGCCCCGTCCCCCGCGCGGTTGCCCTACCCATGTTTCTTTCGGCCAAGGACGGCCACCACACCAAGCTGCCGCCGGTTCGTATGCGCCGTTGCTGCCATGCCGAGCTCACCTTCGAGCAGCCCGATTACCCCATCCAAGCTGACGGCGAGCCCGTTGTCGCCTCGCGCATCGAGGTCGACGTCCTCGGCGGCGCCCTCCAAGTTTGGCACCCCACCCGCTAGCAAGACCAGTGGAACAAGCGACTACTCGTCCCTGCCCGGCTTGCGTCGGTTGGCCTTTTTAATGGCATTGAAGTGCTTATCGTTGAGCCTGCGCTGGCGAGAGCGCTGGGGCACCTTGGTCTTTACGCGCCGGCACGGTGGACGCCCGCGACGCTCAAGCTCGGCGCGCAGCTTGCGCAGGCAGCTCGCGCGATTTTGGAACTGACTACGGCTTTCGCGCGCCGTCACGGTAATCCCTGTGGGCACATGCTTCATGCGCACCGCCGAGTCCGTCGTGTTCACGCCCTGACCGCCCGGACCTGTCGCGCGAAACACCTGCACCTCGCAATCGCGCGCCAACTCCTCAGCCGACATCGCGGCATAGCCCGCATACTCGCGCCATCCCATCTTGTTCTCATCCATATCAACACCTCCCCTCATACAAAAAAATGTGACAAAGGGACAGTCCCTTTGTCACATCGCATACCAATCGCTTGTGTTGCGCGCTTAGGCGAAGGTGATCTCGCCGGTCTCGCAGTCCATATCGGCGATACGGGCCAGGCTCTCAACGCGGAAGCCACGCTCGCGGAGCTTATCGCCACCGCCCTGGAAGCCCTTCTCCACCGCAATGCCAATGCCGGATACCTCGGCACCCGCAGCCTCGCAGATCTTGATAAGACCCTCAAGCGCGCAGCCGTTGGCCAAGAAGTCGTCGATGATCAGGACCTTGTCGCCCTCGGACAGGAAACGCTTACCAACGATGACCGGGTACTCCTTTTGCTTGGTAAAGGAGTAGATGGTCGTGGCATACTGCTCGCCGTCGAGGTTGATGGACTGCGCCTTCTTGGCAAAGACCACCGGCACACCGCCAAAATGCTGAGCCGCGATGCAGGCCATGCCAATGCCCGAAGCCTCAATCGTCAGGATCTTGTTGATCTCGACGCCCTCGAACAGACGGGCCCACTCGGCGCCCATGTGGTCAAACAGCTCAACGTCGCACTGGTGATTGAGGAAGGCATCAACCTGAAGGACGTTACCGGCCTTTACGATGCCGTCATGGCGAATACGATCCTCAAGCTCCTGCATGAGGCAACCCCTTCTCGCGGCAAGGATGCCGCGCGATTAATAAACGTTGTTCGGTAGTCTACCACGGACCGACCCCCGCCCGCCCCACAAGCCACATCGCACCACAAACCAGTCTTTTGGGACGGCGCGAATCGTGGCAGACAGCCCCTCAACACACTAATGGCGGGCGCGTATCCTCACCAAACGCACCATGGCGAGCGCAAAGCCCGCTGCCGCCACAGCCATGAGCACGTAGAATACCGAGCGAAAACCAAACAGGAACACATCCGGACGACCTGCAACAATACTGGTCACGGCCTCGCCCATC
Source organism: Collinsella sp. AF38-3AC (assembly GCF_003474365.1). NCBI lineage: Bacteria > Bacillati > Actinomycetota > Coriobacteriia > Coriobacteriales > Coriobacteriaceae > Collinsella > Collinsella sp. AF38-3AC. The sequence continues at coordinate 16,600 of NZ_QROM01000011.1, read as the reverse complement.
GCCACGCTCATCTGCCCATACAGGATATGCGATGCCGCTGTAATGCCCACTGCCATACCCGCATAGCGCGCCAGGCTACCCAGGCTGCCCGCAAAGCCGAGCGCTTCGCGCGGAGCCGAGCCCATATACAGCGAGTTATTGGGGCTCTGGAAAATCGACGTACCGCACGACATAAACGCGACGCAACACACGATCACAGGGATGGAAGAGTGCTCGTCGAGCGTGCTTACCGCAAAAAGACCGCATACGTACACGCCTAGGCCGACCGCCGTGGGACCCTCGCAGCCAACACGGTCCGAAACCGTACCCGAAAGCGGGCCGATAAAGGCATTCACCATCGGCAGCGCCAAAAAGAGCAATCCGGAAATGCCGGAACCAAAGCCGTGGGCATCCTGAAAATAGAACGGCAGGATAAACTCTGATGCGCCAATACCAACGAACACGATGAGCATGCAGGCGAGGTTGATGGTGAAGGCCGAATTTGCAAAGCAGCGACGCGCGGCCTCCGCCAGCGACATGGGACGCTCGCCGGCCTCCGGCTTAACATGCGGTAGCGTGTAGAGCCCCACGATAAACGAGATGACGCCAATGGGCAGGTTGATGAGGAAGATACTCTCCCAGGGAAAGCTTGCCACCAGCATGCCACCCAGCACGGGGCCACACATCATGCCGAGGGCCACGAAGGTCGCGAGAATACCCATGGCACGACCGCGCTCGCGCGCCGGAAACGACTCGGTGATGATACCCATGTTGTTGGCCATTGCCGCCGCGCAGCCGACGCCCTGCACAATGCGTGCCAGAATAAGAACTTCGAGCGAACTCGAAAGGCCGCAAAGCAGCGAGCCGGCCGTAAAAACGATTACACCCAGCTGGAATACGCCCACCTTGCCGCGCACGTCGCCCAAGCGGCCAAACGGCAGCATAGCCACGCATGTCGCAAGCAGGTACACCGAGCTCACCAACTGGATGTGGTCGAGGCCCACGCCCAGCTCCTTTTGCATCACGGGCAACGCCACGGTCACGACGGTCGAATCCAGACACGACATAAACGTCATGATGAGCACGGTAAACAGAATCGCCCATTTGTTCTTGCCATGGGTGTCGCCTTCTAGGGCAATGTGCTCGCGGCGCAGCTGCCCTGCAGTTTTCTCCATATCCATCCTTTCGAGTGGCCCAACGCAAAAAACGGGGCCCCGATCGCCTGCAAACAGCCGCGATTGGGGTCCCGCCTACGGAATCGGAACGAAAGGTCGCCGAAGCTTTCTGCCAGTATCGGCGACTTATGCGAACGCTAGCCTAGCACTGCTCGAGCGCCTGCTCAAGGTCGGCAATCAGATCCGCCGTGTCCTCGAGGCCGCACGAAAGGCGCACCATGTCGGCGGAGATGCCACAGGCGATGAGCTCCTCATCGTTCATCTGACGATGCGTGGCGTTAGCGGGATGCAGGCAGCAAGTGCGGGCGTCGGCCACGTGCGTGGCAATCTGGGCGAGCTTGAGGCTCTTCATAAAGGTCTCGGCCGCCGCGCGACCACCGTTAAAGCCAAAGCTCACGACGCCACAAGTACCGTTGGGCATGTACTTCTGAGCCAGGTCATAGTACTTGTCGCCCTCCAGACCCGGATAGCTCACAAAGCGCACCTTGGGATGGCTCTGCAGGAACTTAGCGACCGCTAGGCCGTTCTCGCAATGACGCGGCATGCGCACATGCAGGCTCTCGAGCGAGCTGTTCAAGAAGAACGCCGCTTGCGGGTTCTGCATGGGGCCAAGGTCGCGCATGAGCTGCGCGGTGGCCTTGGTAATGAAGGCACCCTCGCGACCGAACTTCTCGGCATACGTCACGCCGTGGTAACTCTCGTCGGGCGTGGTGAGACCCGGGAACTTGTCCGCATGGGCCATCCAGTCAAACTGGCCGTGGTCGACGATCACGCCGCCCAGGTAGGCAGCGTGTCCATCCATGTACTTGGTGGTAGAGTGCGTAACGATGTCAGCGCCCCACTCAAAGGGACGGCACATCACGGGCGTCGGAAAGGTGTTGTCGACCATCAGCGGCACGCCATGGTCATGCGCAGCCTTGGCAAAGCGCTCAATATCGAGCACGGCAAGGGCGGGGTTGGCGATCGTCTCGCCAAAGACGAGCTTGGTGTTGGGCTCAAAAGCAGCCTCGAGCTCCTCGTCGGTGCAATCGGGAGCGACGAAGGTGCAGGTGACACCCATACGACCCATGGTATGGGCGAGCAGGTTGTAGGTACCGCCGTAGATGGCAGAACTGGCGACCACGTGATCGCCGGCGCCGGCCACGTTAAAAATCGCAAGGAAGTTAGCAGCCATGCCCGAGCTCGTGAGCATCGCGGCGGTACCGCCCTCCATCTCGCAAATCTTGGCGGCAACCAGATCGCACGTGGGATTCTGCAGACGGCTGTAGAAGTAGCCCGACTCCTCCAGGTCAAACAGCTTGCCCATGTGCTCGGACGTGTCGTACTTCCACGTGGTTGACTGGTAGATAGGCACCTGACGCGGCTCCGCATCACCCGGGCGATAACCGCCCTGAACACATGTAGTACCGATGGTCTGCTCGCTCATATCCGACTCCCTTACTTGGGTTTTGTTTTATTCGGTTCACGATACCGCTACCCCGCACCCCTCTCAACCCATCCCGCCGATAGGTTATGGGACAAATTAATCAGGTTTATTTGTCCCAAATCTTAAGAAAGCGTTCGATGGCGAAAAACAATAAGATATGCGCTGGGGTCTCGATGAGTGCGTGCGCCAGCAAGGGTACCATAGGCAGGTACACCGTGATCAAGGAGACAACGATGAAGCAAATCGATACTGCCCAGCTCGACGCCGCCGCCTGCCAAGCTCAGGCTGCCGAATACCACGCCCGCGGTTTTAACTGCGCACAGGCCGTCGCCTGCACGCTCGCGCCTGCCGTCGGACTCGACCCCCAGGTCGCCTTTACCCTCACCGAGGGCTTTGGCGCCGGCATGGGCGGTATGACCGAAACCTGCGGCGCCATCTCGGGCGCCGTGGCCATCATGGGCTTTGTAATGAGCGACGGCATGGAAAACCCCAAGTCCAAGGGCAAGACCTACAAGCTGTCGCGCGAGATCGCCAAGCGTTTTGGCGAGAAGAACACGACGACCGTCTGCGGCACGCTCAAGGGCATCGGATCGGATAAGGGTCCGCTCCGCAGCTGCCCCGGCTGCATCGACGATGCCGTCGAGATCGCCTGCGATATGCTAAAGCAGCTCGCCGAGTAAACGGCAGCAACAGAAAACGACGGCCGGCACGCTTGGGATCCATCCAAAAGCACGCCGGCCGTCGCCGTTAGAACTCAGCAAATTCGGGAGCGCCGACCTCGATCTCCTCGCGACCGGCCATAAGCTCGCGCATCTTGGCGCAAAACGACTCCTGCTCCCCCGCCTTAAACACCAAATGAATCGTCACGGCATCCGCGTAATCGGTATCCGAAACCTTGGCACCACAATCCTGCGCCAAGCGAAGCACCTGCTCATACTGTGGATAGGCCACACGCACGTCAACAGGCACGACGCTCGTCATCTCGACGATCTGCCCGGACTCCTGAGCCGCCGCCACCGCCGCCTGCGTCGCCGCGGTATAGGCGCGCACCAAGCCACCAGGCCCCAGCAGCGTGCCACCAAAATAGCGCGTTACCACGCAGCAAACATTTTTGAGCCCAGCACCGCGAAGCACCTCGAGCGTCGGCATGCCGCTGGTTCGATTCGGTTCACCGTCGTCGCTCTGACGCTCGCGTCCATCGACCAAAATCCAAGCGGGAACATTGTGTCGAGCATCGTAATGACGCTTGCGGACCATCTCGATAAAGGTATTCGCCTCATCCTCAGACTCAATATGGACCAGCTGGGCAATAAACCGGCTCTTACGGTCCACAAACTCGCCCGAAGCCTCAATATTCGATTGCAGAGTAAAATAGCTGTCCAACAAAGCCCCTCAACAACAAGCAAAGCAACAAACAGCCTCAATAATACGGCAAAGGCCGTACCGTTTACCCCGGTAAATAGAACGGCGACGCCGATGACCAGGCAAAAACAGCGAGACGGCGTCAGCTAAGTCGATTTGGCCCGAAAGAGGAGGGAGCACGCCTTATGGCGGCGACCGACGAATGAGCGCTAAATCGGCCAGCTGACGCCGTCGAAGGCGAGAACCCGTCAGCGCGAGCAAGGTGCCTTGAAAGCTGAGGGCATTGACCTTATGGTCATGCCCGAAGGCTTGAAAGGCAGATTGCCGCGCTGACGGGTTCGCAGCGTCAACAAAGTGCTGAGTGGGCCTATAAGCCGGGTTCTGTCGTGAACGGTCATTTATCTTGTCTGCACGTTACCGTGCAGCTCCACGCACGCTACCCGAACGCGGACCGGGCCGGCCCATAGCGTTCCTATTCGCGCTTGCTCCGGATGGGGCTTGCCAAGCCGCCGTGTTGCCACGACGCTGGTGGTCTCTTACACCACCGTTTCAGCTTTTCCCTTTACGCCTTGCGGCGCAGGTGGGAGTCTTCTTTTCTGCGGCGCTTTCCGTCGGATCACTCCGCCCGGCCGTTAGCCGGCATCCCGCCCTCTGGAGCCCGGACTTTCCTCACGCGTGCTGCAAGCAGCACATCGCGCGACCGTCTGGCCCACTCAGCAGTGCAAGAGTGTAGCACACCGTCAGCATAGGCAGCGGCACAACACAAGCGCTCGACACGATAAACCAAGAACCATGTCATGCAGTACAATAGGAACGCCGATGGGCAACGTCGTCAGTCGAGACGCGACCGCGCTCCGCACCGCTCCGTCTACTCGGTGCGTTCCCGCCTCCTCCCCGAGGCGGGATGTCGGCGTTTTTTCATGCACCGACAACTCAATAGCAAGCGAATAGCCCAAGCAGCGTTACGCGCAGGCACTACCGAACATCTCGGCAGTAAATGCAAAAAGGGACCCGTCCATTACGGACGGATCCCTTAAAACAAGTGATCGTCAAACCGATTTACTCGGCGTCGGTCTCCTCGTCCTTCTTCTCGGAAGGCAGCGGGGTAACCTCGATCTCGACGCCCAGAGTCTCAGCAGCGGACTTCATGGACAGGGAGATACGACGACGGTCGAGGTCGATCTCCATGACCTTGACCTGAACCTTGTCGCCCACGTGGGTGACCTGAGAAGGCTGATCGACGTGCTTGTTGGCCATCTCGGAGATGTGCACCAGGCCCTCGATGCCCTCGCCCAGGTCGACGAAAGCGCCGAACGGAACAAGCTTGGTCACCGTGCCCTCGACGATAGCGCCGACGGGGTACTTCTTGACCAGTGCGCGCCACGGATCCTCGGTGGTCTGCTTGAGACCCAGGGAGATGCGCTCGCGGTTGAGATCGACGTCGAGAACCTCGACCTCGACCTCCTGGCCGACCTTGACAACCTCGGAAGGATGGTTGACGTGGTTCCAGGAGAGCTCGGAGATGTGGATGAGGCCGTCGATACCGCCGAGGTCGACGAAGGCGCCGAAGTCGACGATGGAGGAAACGGTGCCCTGGAGACGCATGCCAGACTTGAGCTTGGACAGGATCTCGGAGCGCTCGGCCTTACGGGACTCCTCGAGCACGACGCGACGGGAGAGGACGACGTTGTTGCGGTTGCGGTCCATCTCGATGACGCGGGCCTCGATGCGGGTGCCCATGTAGGAGGTGAGGTCCTTGACGCGACGGAGGTCGACGAGGGAAGCGGGCAGGAAGCCGCGCAGGCCGATGTCGAGGATCAGGCCGCCCTTGACAACCTCGATAACCTCGCCCTCGACGTTCTCGCCGGAGTTGAACTTCTCCTCGATGCGGTTCCAAGCACGCTCGTACTCGGCACGCTTCTTGGACAGGACCAGACGACCGTCCTTGTCCTCCTTCTGGAGAACCAGGGCCTCGATGGGATCACCGAGTGCAACGATGTCTGCAGGGTTAGCGTCCTTGCGGATGGACAGCTCGCGGACCGGGATAACGCCCTCGGACTTGAATCCGATGTCAACGAGCACCTCGTCATGCTCGATCTTAACGACAGTGCCGTTAACGAGATCGCCCTCATCAAAGTCGGTAATCGTACCGTCGATGAGGTTGTTCATCTCCTCCTCGTTGACATCGTCAAGAGAGAAAATGGACGAGTTCTGAATCTCACTCAAAGGTGGACCCCTTTCGAACTACGGGGCCCCGATTGCTAGGACCTACAGATGGGTGCGACAAGCACACAACGTTTAGGAACACTCGGGAGCCGACAGATACTGATGTGACGCTTATGCAATCACGTCCGTATAGATTACGGGGAAATCGCTTCGATTTCAAGCGTGAACTGCGATTTTTTACTCGTATGGAGACTTTTTCGCAATCTTGTGAACGACTGTCTCCACAAGTTGACGATGAGCAGCTAGGCACACTGCTTTGGGGTAAAGTATCCCAGACATACGATTCTGGAACGATTTTTCGAGAAAGGTGCCCGCGTGCTCAAAGCAGTCGTTTTCGATATGGACGAGACGCTTCTTAGCATCAACCTCAACGCGTTCATCCTTCGCTATTTTAAGGATGTCTCGTCGATGCTCGCGGATATCGGACGTCGCAGCCGCGGGGGCACGATGGCGCGCCTCGGCACCATCCTGGTCGACCTCAACGCCAATCGCCGCAGCAGCACGGACAATCGCACCAATCTTGAGTTTTACCAGACCGAGGTCGAGCGCCGGTGCGGCATTTGCCTCTCGGACCCACTTATCTACGAGGCGTTTACCTACTACGATCACGAAGTTCTGCCGTACAAGAACGATGACATGATCAACGCAAAAGCCATGCCGGGTGCGCACGCCGCGCTTCAAGCCGTACAGGACGCGGGGCTGCGCTGCGCGCTCTTCACCAACCCCAGCTTTCCCCAAGGGGCCATCGAGTGCCGCATGGGCTGGGGCGAGCTGACAGACGCGCCCTTCGAGCTCGTAACGCACATGGGCAACGCCACGCGCTGCAAGCCCGATGCCACATATTATCTAGAGCAGCTGCAGGTCATGGGGCTCGAGCCACATGAGGTCCTCATGGTGGGCAACGACCCCAAGCGCGATTTCCCCAGCCCCGACTGCGGCATTCAAACCGCCTATGTGGGCCAAGGAAAGCCCGGCCGAGCCACCTGGCGTGGAACCATGGAAGACTTCGCCCGCGACTTTAACGCCGTAGTAGAAGCCTTCTACGAGCACCAAATAGCCGACGAACTAAGCTAGTCCCCAAATCAGGAATGGGGCGCACATTTGCCCCACGCTTCGTTACGTGGGCAACGGCTTGAGGGCAAGATGCGATGCCCCAGTGTCCTAGGCCGTGATCATTTTGACGCGTTCGCCGATTTTGGAGTCGCGCCTGTCGGAAATAACAGTAAAGCCCTCCAGGTCGCACACCTTTACATTTGAAAACACGTGGAACTTGGAGCTATCGGCGAGTACGTAACTCGCCTGGGAATTCTGCATCACGATACGTTTTTTGATAGCCTCGGGATAACCTGGCGTCATGATGCCGCGGTCCTCGTCCACCGCGTTGACACCTATAAACGCCCGGTCAAAGTACAGCTCGCGCAGCGCGCTCTCAACCATAGGACCGGTGAGCGAGCAGGTAACGGGGTTGAAGTCGCCGCCAATTACCACCACCTTAGCAGCAAGCTCGCCCGTAAACCGACATGCATAGCCGTTGGTGGTGTAGATAGTCACCGGCTTGTCGACGAGCAGGCTCAGGAGCGCCGTCGCGGTGGTACCAGAGTCGACAGCGAGATGAGACCGTCACGCCCGAAGACCCCGCTTTCGCCGCCGAGGAGCGCGCGGCGCACGTGGCCCATGAGGAGCGGCTCGAGCATATCGAGGGGCTCCTTCCCAAGAAGGGAAACGGCCCTGCGGGACGACACGGCGAAAACCATCGTTGATTCCGGCAAGAGACGCCGTTTCTCTGGTAGCTTCATCTTCAACCAAGACCGACAATGCCGGCCAGGCACTCAACCCAAAAGGAGACAGCATGCCCAACGAGCTCAGCTATGAGGTCAGCCTCGAGCGCAGCAACCAGATCCGCGCCGACCTGCCGCAGCACCCCGAGAAGTTCACCATGCTCACCGGCGACCGCCCCACCGGCCGTCTGCACCTGGGCCACTACTTCGGTACCCTCAAGGGCCGTGTTGAGCTGCAGAACATGGGCGCCAAGACCAACGTGCTCATCGCCGACTACCAGGTCATCACCGACCGCGACACCACCGAGCACATCCAGGACAACGTGTACAACATGGTCATGGACTACCTTGCCTGCGGCATCGACCCCGACAAGACCATGATCTACACGCACTCCGCCGTGCCCGCGGCAAACCAGCTCATGCTGCCGTTCTTGTCGCTCGTCTCCGAGGCCCTGCTGCAGCGCAACCCCACCGTCAAGGCCGAGATGGAGGCCAGCGGCCATGAGCTCACCGGCCTTTTGCTCACCTACCCCGTGCACCAGGCGTGCGACATCTTGTTCTGCAAGGGCAACGTCGTGCCCGTCGGGCGCGACCAGCTGCCGCACATCGAGCTCACCCGCACCATCGCACGCAAGTTCAACAACCGCTACGGCAAGGTGTTCCCCGAGGTCGACGCGCTGCTGTCCGACACGCCGCTGCTGCCCGGCCTTGACGGGCGCAAGATGAGCAAGTCCTACGGCAACGCCATCAATATTTCGATGACCGCCGAGGAGACGGCCAAGCGCATTAAGAAGAGCCAGACCGACTCCGAGCGCATGATCACGTTTGACCCCGAGAACCGCCCCGGCGTGTCCGGCCTGCTCTCCACCGCCGCGATCTGCACCGGCCGCTCCGAGGTCGAGATCGCCGAAGAGATCGGCATGGGCGGCTCCGGCCAGCTCAAGAAGTACGTCACCGAAAGCGTGAACGAGTACTTTGCCCCCATCCGCGCGCGCCGCGAGGAGCTCGTGCAGGATATGGACTACGTCAAGGACGTCCTACGCGAGGGCAACCGCCGCGCTAACGAGGTCGCCGAGGCCACGCTCGCCGAGGTACGCGAAGCCATGGGAATGGTGTACTAAGCCATCCGGCTCGCGGAAACGCGCCGCGACACGCGAATGGGCCATCTTCACGTGTCCACGCCTTCGACATAGCCAAGGTCTTACGAGGTGGGCGATAATAAGCCCGCCTCGTTTTTTACGTTGTATGGGGGATTGCATGTACCGACTTGTTGCCAGCGATATGGATGAGACGTTTCTCGATGCCGACCACGCCATCCCGGCGTCCAATCTCCGAGCACTCAAACGCATGAGGGAGCTCGGTGTGCTGTTCGTCCCTTCGAGCGGGCGATGGTATTCCTCTATCATGGACAACTTCTCGGGGGAGGCCCGCGAGCTGATCGAAGACGGCTATGTGCTCTCCTATAACGGCGGCTTCATCAACCGCGTGGGAGACCCCACCCCGCTCACCACCTGCGGCCTTTCCAACGAATGCGCGAACGCGATCTATGCAAAGGGGCTCGAACTCGGACTCTGCATGCACGTCAACGTCGCCGACGGCCACGTGTTCGTGAATGACGCACCCACACGGGAGCGCGACTATCTGGAATCGATCACCGGGGTCACTCATTTTCGCGGATCTGACCATCCCGACCTCTCATTCCTTGAAGGCCGTGGCATCGTGAAGATCCTGTACGTCGACTGGGACTTCGATGAGCTGCAGGAATTGGGCCGCAAGCTCGCGCCGATGGCCGAGCGACTCGGCGTTGACATCACCTTCTCCTCCAAGCGCTACCTCGAACTCATGCCCGCAGGCGTTGACAAAGGGACGGGGCTCACGCGCCTTGCCGATATGCTGGGAATTCCGATGTCCGAGGTCATCGCCGTTGGTGATTCCGCAAACGACCTCTCCATGATCAAGGCGGCGGGACTGGGCGTCGGCGTGGCGAATGTCACCGACGACGTGCGGCCGTATTGCGATGTCGTCCTTGAAACGGCTGGGACTGAGGGTGCGTTCTCCGAACTCATCGAGCGATTCCTTGAACCCCAACGACCACATGTCACTGTGTCTTTCTATTTGTAACCCTTGATTAACTTATGGAGAGGCTGTGTGCTCGTCGGTCTACGACTTGGGTCTCAGAGAATTAGCTATAGTTAACTTAATGAAGGCACAGGCGAATTAAAGACCTTCGACACGAACGTTGCGCCTTCCCTCCCCTCGCGCAACACCTCTTTGGAATGGCGCCCCGCGCATGTGGGGCGCCTTTCTTGACTACAATGGCGATATCGATTGAAAGTGAGGGCGGCATGGCAGACCGGGACACCGACGGATTCTTCAACCGCGTATACGACATGGTACGCCAGGTGCCCTGCAGCATGGTTGCCACATATGGTCAGATCGCCAAGCTCGTTGGTGAGCCCCGTCGAGCCCGATACGTGGGATACGCCCTGCACGTCAATCCGGAACCCGGCACCATCCCCTGTCATCGCATCGTATTCGCCGACGGACGCCTCGCGGAGGGGTTCGCCTTCGGTGGGCCCGAGGCGCAGCGCACACTGCTCGAGGACGAAGGCGTTGCCTTCCTCGCCAACGGACATGTCGACCTGCAGGCCTCTCGCTGGCCAGCGGGCCTGGTATGACAAGGGGCGCCGACAGCGCCCCTTCCCGTTTTGGATCCTTGGCAGGCAACCCAATCAAACGGTCGCCTCGAGTGCGTCCCCCGCGCGGTCGAGTGTGCTTCTGACCTTGGCACCCTGTTTGAACCACGTGCGCAGGTCCTCGAGCGTGCTGCCCGCTTGCATACACCTTGATTTTGCGACCACCCCTCGTGGTCACCGTGCAGCGGTCGCCGCTCTCGCTGTTCTCGTGCGCCGTGATCTTCTTGAGGTAATCGCGGCGAAACGCCACGACGCGGGCGTTGCTGATCTCGATGAACCAATCGTCATCGACAAGCGAAGTACCCGTGGCACCTCGGCTTGCCATCTCCTCGGAGAAGGAGAAACCGAGCGCGCGCTCCTGCCTGCCGATCTCGAGGATGCCGCGGGCCGGCATGCCGAGCATGAGCAGGGGCAGGAACCCCCCTATGAACAGGAACAGGAACGGGATGAGCACGAGCAGGCGCGCACCCTCGTCGGTGAAGACCGCCATGAAGGCGAGGACGAGCGAGAAGACGAGGGCCATGCCGTTGAAAACAATCGTCAACGGCTTGATGGCAGACCAACACAGGCCCGCCTTGGTCATGGGACCGTCGACGGCGTCCGAGACTTCGATGCCCTCTTCCTCCAGACGGGCGAGGAGGTTGAGCGAGCACACCCCCTCGAGGCTTATCGAGCAGAACTTCCGGTCGCCCTCGAACAGGTCGACCCTCATCATCTGCGCGTGAAGCGTTGCACGGGTGATGTTGCCAAACGTCGTCTCCTTGCGGATGCCGAAGGCGTTACGCGAGAGAATGCGCCCACCGTCCACGTCGATACGCGGGATGCTCAGCAAGGCCCAGATAGCCATACCCGCGAGCGCCATGGCATGACCGAACCACACAAGTTCGTGGTCCCACTCGCCCAGCGAGACGCCCTGCCAGACGTAGACACCCAGCATGAGCAGTTCGAACGCGACGGCGCAGCAGGCGATGATCGTGCGGATGGCTGCGGGCATGCGCACCGTGAAGCAATCGAGGCTGTCCGTTGCCTCGCTGCGCTCGCGCGCGCCGCGGCGGGCGACCCATGCAGTGAGCGGGCCGACGATGAACACGGTCATACCGACGCGCAGAATGGATTCGAGCAGATTACTCATAGGGGCCACCGCCTTGGGCTCTGGAGATTAACTGCAGGAAACGCTGCCAGAACGATGGGATGCGCACAACGTAAGGAGCCGCGTATCGGCAAGCGGCGGCATCGCAATCGCCCGGCGAACAGATGATGATCGGCGCCGGGCCAGACGAATTAAACAAAAGGGTGGTCGACGGCGCCCTCGCAGGCGCACCGTCGACCACCCTTCACGTCGCAGCGACCCTACGAGCCGTCCGAAACGAAACGCACTCCGCCAGAGCGCTACCCAATCTTGCGGATGCTCGGGATCGCCCAGGTGATGCCTGCTAGGATCACCATTGCAGCACCGATAAGCACGAAGCACGCGCTTACGCCGATGGCGTCCGCGAACAAGGTCGATGCGACGAGCCCCACGGGCATAGCCCAGCTGCAGACCGCTCCGTACAGACCGAAGACGCGGCCCATGCACTCGGGATCGACGCGCTCCTGCATGAGCGCCATCTGCGGCGCGCTGTACAGCGGACTCGAGACCCCCATCGCGAACGTAAGCCCCAGAAACACAACGAGCGCGGAAGGGGGCACGAGGCCGCCCGCGAGCGTGCCCGCTCCGAAGAGGCCGATGGCCAGCGTGCACGAAAGCGCGCGGTTCTTAAGGCCACCCGTCGCCCCGATCCAGCCGCTCGCCGCGATCATGCCGACCGAGAACGCGATCTCCGCGATAGCCGACTGCGTAGTGGTGCCCCCAAAATGGTCGAACACCATGAGCGGGAACAGCGCGGATATGGGCGAGAACAGGACCGAGAAGGCGAAGCCGATCCAGAGCATGGCGAACAGACCGTGATGGCGTTTGAGCTCGCGGTACCCGTTGGCCGTCTCCAATAGGAAGGCCCGCACCGCGCGGTGCGACGCCTCGGCGTTCTCCTCGGGCGTATGGCGCTCGGGCGCCGGCGTCTTGATGCCGGAGGTCGCCACCGCGATGCTCGCGAGCACCGCCCCGGCGACATCGAGCGCGATCATGAAAGTCAGACCAAACGCCGGGTAGACCGCCGCGGCGATGGCGTTGCCGATGATATAGCTACCCGACTGCATGAACTGCAGCATGCCCGCCAGCTTGCCGAGCACCTCGGGCGGGGCGATGAGCGGTGTGAGCGCGTTGAAGGCGGGCGTATGGAGCGTGCTGCCCAGCGCACGGACGAACAGCACCGCCGCCACAACGGCGACAGAAAGGTCGCCCCGAAGCGAGCCGAAGACAAGCGTGAGGCTCACGGCCGCGATGAAGAGATCGGCGCCGATCATGAGACGCTTGATGGACGTGCGGTCCACGATGGTGCCCGCGAAGGCGCCGAGGAGCGCCATGGGCAAGAAGGCCGCCAGGCTCACGAACGACAGGGCGCTCGCGGAGCCGGTGGTGAGGGTGACGTGCCAGATGAGACCCATCTGCAGAATGGAGCTCGTGAGCACGGAGAAGAACTCGCCGATCCAGACGATGGCGAGCGAGCGCTTCCAAGAAGCGCAGGGATTCGGTTGTGTCATGGAATAATCCTTTGATGCGATCGGTGGTATGCAGCGAAGTACCGGTCGCTCACGCGACCGTGGCTAGAGCCAAATCCTCATGGAAGCAAGCATGGTGCAGCTCCCCTTTCCAAATCTAGAGGTAAACCTTCAGCCGTGAGTGGGGCTATTATAGGGACTTGCGAGCCAAGATGCAACAGGAAGACCTCTACGGAGCGTAGATGCCGGGCGCCCCGAACCACTTATGCCATGAGAGACGGCATCCGATTCTCCTTGACTTGGTCTCAATGTGATATCACAATGCAATCAGCAGTCGCACGGACTGCTCGGGGACTCGCCTCCTCCCCATCGCAATCTGGAGCGCGGCGCCAGGGACGTCACGCAAACGCCGGCGCAGTCATGAAAGGAACTCACAATGAGCGTGGAAAAGCAACTCAAGGCCAAGTCGGGCTACGGCATGCTCGTCGCCGTGGCGGTGGCGCTCATCGTCATCATCGGCCTCTTTATCTGGAGCACCATCGGGCTCGCGAGCACGCCCGACGGCGTCGACGCGCCCGCAGTCTACGGATGGGGGCTCGGCCTCAGCATCCTCGCGTTTTGCCTGTGGTTCATCCCACTCAACGGATTCTTCTCGCTGCAGCCCGGCCAGGCGCGCGTGTGCATCCTGTTCGGCAAGTACGTGGGCACCGTCCGCGACGAGGGCTTCTTCTGGGCCAACCCGTTCTTTAGCAAGAGCATGGGCGGATCGGCCGGGATCGGCGAGATGATCGAGCTCGAGATGAGCGATTCCAAGGCCGCCAAGGCCGCGGCGCAGAAGGCCGCCAAGGGCAACCCCACCACTATCTCCACCCGCGTGCGCACCCTGAATGGCGAGCGCCTGAAGGTCAACGACAAAATGGGCAACCCCATCGAGATCGCAACCGTCGTGGTGTGGCACGTCGCCGATACCGCCAAGGCGCTCTTCGACGTCGACGACTACCAGAGCTATGTCGCCATGCAGGCCGAGACGGCGCTGCGCCACGTGGCGAGCGTGTACGCCTACGACCACCTGGAGGACGAGTCCGATGCCGCCGGCGCCATCACGCTGCGCGCCAATGTGGAAGAGGTCTCCGAAGCCCTGCGCCGCGAGCTCGCGATGCGCCTGGCGCCCGCCGGCGTCGAGGTCGACGATGCACGTCTCACGCACCTCGCCTACTCCCCCGAGATCGCCCAGGCGATGCTGCGCCGCCAGCAGGCCGAGGCCGTCATCGCCGCGCGCAAGAAGATCGTCGAGGGCGCGGTTTCCATGGTCGACATGGCCGTGAAGGAGATGGCCGCCGGCGGCACCATCGAGCTGGACGACGAGCGCAAGGCGCAGATGGCCAGCAACCTCATGGTGGTGCTCTGCGGTGAATCCGAGGCGCACCCGGTGCTCAACGCAGGCTCGCTGTACTAACCCCAACACCAATGAGTAATTTGGGGACGGGTGCAGAATTGCACATTCGACAAGAAGGCACGTCATGGCACGCAAGCAGTATCCACTCCGTATAGACCCCGCTATCTGGGAGGCCGTCCAACGCTGGGCGGACGATGAGATGCGCAGCGCCAACGGTCAGGTGGAATGGATCTTGCGAGACGCCCTCAAACGCGCGGGAAGGCTGCCAAAGAAAGAGCCCTCGTTCAAGGACGCGCCCAAAGGCGAGGAGGGCTAAGCCGGGAAGACAGGGCTCGGGCGCGGCCGACGTCGGGACAAAGCCGCGCTCTGCCTCGCCAGCGCCGAGGCAGAGCTGAGCCCCGCCGCTCCAAAGTCGAGCCGAGCGGCGGGGCCAACACCAACCCAAAGCAAGCTCGCCCCCTCTATACGCACCAACCGGTCCCCGGAGGCATCCGCCTTTGGGGACCGTTCTTTTCCCAGCTAGATGTCGTATATAAAGCCTTTTGACAGCTCGATTTTGCCCCGTGGGGGTCAAATATAAAGACCTTTGATGGTACGATGCTCGCGTCAATGACATGGTGGCTCTCGACAGGGGTCACCCCGACCCTCTAGGGAGCAAACGCATGGAGCTGGGCTCGCACATCAAGGAGCATCGCACGGAGCTCGGACTGTCCCAAGACGATCTGGCGGAGCGCATCTACGTGTCGCGCCAGACCATCAGCAACTGGGAGTGCGGCCGTACGTATCCGGATGTCCAGAGCCTGCTGCTGCTTTCCAACGTGTTCGGGGTGACCGTGGACTCCCTCATCAAAGGAGATGTGGAAACCATGGCACAGGTAATGAACGAAGCGGTCAAGAAGTACAACGCCCTATCCACAATCACGGTCGTGAGTGCGGTCGTGTTTTTGGTGCTGAGCGCGTGGGCGGCGTTCCAGTTCGAATGGGGCTGGGGCATGCACATCGCGCCCACCGCGGCGTTTGCCGCCGTGGCGCTCGTCGTGATGCTCATGGCGTTCGTGTATATGGAACGCATGAAGAAGCAGCACGACCTCGTCACGTACCGCGAGGTGTTGGCGTTTAGCCGCGGCGAGCAGGTCGATCGCGACACGCTCGAGGGGCGCCGTGAGCGCGAGATGAACCCTTGGGTCAAGGGCACGCGCAACGCGGTGCAGATCATCATCGGCGCCATCGCCGGCGGACTGGTGGGCGTCGGTATCGGCATGCTCGCCAAGATGCTGAGTTAAAAGCGCGGGTACGCACCCGTTCCCCGAAATGGTATCCCCCTTAGCCCCCATTCTGAAGATGTATGCCAGAATGGGGGCGATTCCCGTTAGGAGGTGCCCCATGAACGTCACCGTACGCGCGTCCCTCATCGCATTGATCGCAATCGTTGGCGCCTGCTGGGCAATCCCCGTCCTCCTGGTGAGGGTCGTCCCACCCGATGCCGGCATGATCGCCATGATGGCGCTGATCTACCTCGTGCTCCCCGTAACTGCGATCGCCCTCGGCCTGCTCGCCGCAAACTCCGCGAGGACGCTCTTCTGGATACCCGCGGCGCTCGGAATCGGACCCGCGGTCCTGTTTCCCCTCAAGGTCGAGGGCAGCCAGGACCTTGCGTTCCATGGGGTCGCCTATACCGCAATCGGCTACGCCGCCATGGGCCTGTACACTTGGATGACTGCTCGACAACATCGCTAAGCCATCGCAGCAACAATCATGCAGGTAAACCCCGTGCAAAACAGTTTTTGCAGCGCCCGGCAAGCCTTGCCGCATATGATGTACAACAGATTCGATAGCGCACCCGGCGTGTTCGCGGGACGCTCCTTCACGACCGGGAGGTGACGATGGACATCAGCAACCAGATCAAGACGCGGCGCGAGGCGATGGGGCTCTCCCAAGAACAGCTCGCCGAGAAACTCTACGTG
>NZ_QROM01000010.1:0-62619 GCF_003474365.1 Collinsella sp. AF38-3AC | reverse complement strand
GAAGTCCTGGGGGATGGATACGATCTTCATCGGTTGCGCCCCCTCATACGAAGCGGGGCCCGCATCGCTGCAGGCCCCTACAGGTGGGCGATATTCTACGCCTTGCGGCACCCCGTCGCCCACGGAGGTTAAACGTACACGTAAGCCGTACTCTGAAAGCCGCGGCTTCCGGCAAGTAGTTTATACCACGAAAGGTCGCTTTCAACGCGCATAGCTCGCAAAATAACACTCGCTGGGCCGTCACCCCTGGCCGTTACCCTCCAATCTTCATTGGAGTCAGCAGGTCAATTCGTATAGTTATGGGGGTGCATCCTAAAGGAAATCCAATTTATACCCCATAACTAAGGAATTTTCTACTCCCACTCTTTCACGCTCGTTTGCCGCCATACCATTTCAGTCAACTCCAGTTGAGTGGTTGGACTTGGCAATTTTGCCACCGAATCCCGCCGCGTGTCTTCACGTGGGCGTTTGGGACAAAACATGGGACAAATATGCGAACTATTTCGAAACCGTGGGCACGCAGTTTCATTTTTGTCCCGGGGACAAAAACGGGTTTGTTTTAAGGCTCGGAACCACATGAAATGAATACCAAAACGACTGATTTCCCCCTTTGGCGCCTGTTTCGCGAAGTGAATCGTAGGCAGTGGCTTTATCGTCTTGCGTTTCCGCAGGTCATATGCGATTCGTAAGAGCAATGAGTGAAAGAATCGTCGCAGGCGGCTTTGTTTGCGAACACGAACGAGACCTTGGTCTGTAACTTGCGAAGTCGCCGTTTTTGCTCGTTACCCGTTTGCCATCGGCTTCGCCGTCTTTAAGAAGCTCAGATTTCTTCGATATTCATTGCAGCGATAAAATAAACGATAATTTATATTTTTTTCTGTAAATAAATCATATCTGTTAGTTGAACCCCACCTTCAAAAATAGGGTGGTCATAGTTATCAATAAAATAATTTTCAATGCTGTATGAGCGGGCAAAACCAGATTTTTCATAAAAAGGAACGGTCAACGGGCTATCCCCTGTGCCAACTTGTATTATTGAATATTTCCCTTTATATTTCGCAGCAACAAAGTCAATTAGCGCCTTGCCGTAACCTTTGCCCTGATATTTTGGCGCAGTTGCAATATTTTTAATTTCAAGAATGCCTTTGCCCTCGTCGGTTACTACACACTCGCATTTAACCCCATTATCGACTAATACATACATCATTCCTCTATCAATATATCGGTCTATCATGCTCTCTTGTTCATCGGCTAACAGTAATAAGGGGAGAAATTGTTTTTTGTTCTCTTTAATTTCTATAATTTCCATATCGGTATGTACTCCAATATTATCGTTTGAATACATCAAGCAAAATATTCGTATCAGAATCATAGACAATGTCAGCACGGTCCTCGCTAATCTTGCCGAAATAGGTACAGCCTATCCTGGTTAGATGAAGAATAGCAGGAATCTGGACTCTGGTGAGTTCTGTAAAAACCGCCTATTAGACATGAAGCCACCTCCGACATAATAAGCTCGGTTTTTATAGACTGTTATCCTTCATTTTTGTTGTGTTACGACTTCTTATGCCAGAGTAGTGAAATTAAATGTCGTGTATGGCACTCAGTTGCATTATGGTTGCCTAGCAACTCGCGCTAACGGCCTTCGCACTTTTTGTAATACGGTTCTGCTATAGCGCCGTGCGTATTGGCATTCGGAACTGTCGCAGGTCACTCAATCTTAAATCGTCAACGAGGCCTTAGCTCGCCGTTGCTCGGACGATTAATAACATCCGCGAGGCTACGACAAAAAGATGCAAATCGAACAAACATCGTCCCGTTCGTCCGTTCCAGTTTGTCCAGACGCCCCTCCCACAATGTTCATGTTCCAACGGATGGGTACCATTTATCCGGGTGCACCTGGGGCAACGGGCCGGCAGGCTCGCGCAAGGTCACTCGCATAACGTGCAACATCAAACACGACAGAAGAGGCGAACGACAGATGCCGGACCCCGGACGACAGCACCGCGGAAGACAAGCACTCCGACCACAACCGAACAACTCCAGCTACTAGGCAGGCGCCCGCATGGGCGCCTTTTACTTTTCAGGGACTTAGCCGCAGCTAAGGCACGCGGCTCGTGGCCGTTTCGTGAAGGCCCGACCACCTCGACCCGTCTCCGCTCCCGCCGTGCGCGCCAATCGCCATCAGGCGGTTCAATCGTCGCGTAGACGAAAAGGCACACGGAACCGCGCAGACGCATCGCGCGGAAGTAAAGCGGCTCGAAGATCGCATCGATCGGACATGCCTCCTGGCACGCGCTGCTCGGCGGAGGGGTCGATGAGCCTCAGGCCGACCGCGTTCCAGTCCTCGTCGTACGCCGTGGCGTAGCGATCGACTATCTTCCATCCGTCGATGACGTAGACGCCGTTGTCGCCCTGGTCGCCCAAGTTGCGGTATCGGTCTATGCCCACCGAGAGCGAGCCTCCGAAGAAGTTGCCGACCACCTGGGCCATCCGCGCCCATCCGTAGTGTTCGGCCAGGTCGCTCGCCTGCTCCTTCGTGAGGAAGCAGGCGAGGCTCATGTCCATGACCGCGCAGAGGCGAACGAACTCGTCGACGTGCATGGAGCGCTGCCCGTTGAGGACGTACCAGAGGCGCTTTCTGTCCACATTGATTCGGCGGGCGAGTTCGGCCACGCTGATGCCGCGGTCCTGCCGCGCCCGCTCTATCCTTGCGACTATAAGATCGGCCTGGTTCATCCGCTTCCCCGCTTTGAAAATTTCTTTCGTGTCTCGGAAAACTCGGATTGCCAATTCTTCCGAATTTCTGTGAACCTTATCAATTGACCTATGCATCGCGGAGAAAAAGGCCTGTTTCGAGGCCTTTTGTCTCCATTCTGGGAATATATCCTGCTCATTTAGGGTTATTCGCGCTGAAAGATTTTGACTAGCTTGGTGTCCTTTATTTCGTAAATAATGTCTGCGACGTTCTCGACCAGCCTCTTATCGTGGGAGACGAACACTATCGTTCCGGCATAGGCGCTCATCATCTGCTCGAGGGCTTCGGCGCTCTTGATGTCCAGGTAATTTCCAGGCTCGTCCATGAGCAAGATGTTGTATCTGCCCAGCAGCATCTTCGCGAGCAGCAGCTTGATGACTTCGCCTCCCGAGAGAACGCCAACGTCCTTTGCCAGGTCACGCGGTCCGATTCCCATAGAGGCGAGGATGCTTCGGATTTCGGTCATGCTGTACTCGCAACCATCCTGCATGAACGAGATCGCAGACTGACGGGCGTCGAACTTGTAGCCTGTTTGCTCGAAGTAACCGATCTCTGCCTTGGGAGAGATGTTGATACCGTCGGCGCGTCGAGCGATTGCCTTCAGCAGGCTGGTCTTTCCTGTACCGTTGCCACCGGTGATGGCCACTTTGGCACCGAGCGGTATCTCGAATTTCGCGTGGTCATAGAGCATGCAGTTGCCGAAGCTCAAGTTGAAATCGTCTGCCGAGATGGGAAATTTACTATGCAGTTCCAGGGCCTTGCTCTGGCGGAACCGCACAGTGCGAATGCTGTCAGGGGCCTCAATCCCTTCGAGCGCTTCGAGGCGCTTCTCCATGTTCTTAGCCGCCTGGTACATCCTCTTCTGTTTGGTGCCGGTTGCTTTCTGATGTCCCAATCGACCTGCATTCTCGTTGCTTTTCTTTGCGCCCTTCTGCTTGGCGTCGACCTGCCGTGCTTTTTTCCGTTGTTTTTCGATGGCGGCTTCAAGGCGCTCGCGCTCGCGCATCGCCTCTTCGTATCGAGCCGCCTGAACTTTGCGCTCTTCTTCTTTCTGTCGCAGATAGTCGGAGTAGTCACCCCAGAATTCGGAAATACCGCCGTCTTTGAGCTCCCAGATCTTGTCCACTACCTGATCGAGAAAATAACGGTCATGGCTCACAATGAGCAGGGCTCCATCAAATGCCTTGAGTTGTCCGACGAGAAGACTGATGCCGTCTTGGTCGAGGTGGCTCGTAGGCTCATCAGCAAAGATCGCGCTTGCCTGCTGGGAGAGCGCAGAGGCAATCTTGGCGCGTGTCTCCTCTCCGCCGCTCATCGTCTCCTGCGCCACTCCGGCGACGTTGAGACGGGAGAGCATCTCACCACTGCCCTGAGCCGCATCAAGGTCGAGTTCATCGAGTTGGCCGATGAGGGCAATGCTGCCGAAACGCCTGACGTCGGCGTCCGCAATGGTAAGATTGCCGCTCAGAATTTTAAGCAGGCTGGTTTTGCCTGCGCCATTGTCTCCCACCAAGCCGATGCGATCGTAGGAGTAGATTTCCAACTCTTCGATATCTAGGATATCGCGGCCGGCATATTCCAAAAAGATGTCTTTAGCTTTGACTATGAGTTCCATAGGTTGAACCGCCTTTTGTGTATTAGCGTTTTACTGGAAGCGCAGCCATGCCAAAAAAGATTGCTCACGTCGATTTTTCGCCTTTGCCCAATTGCCGGCGCGAGCGTTTTGACCTTGCGCAAGCCGGCAAATCCGAAAATGATAGTTGGCGACGAATAAGGAGCGCGATGCGGAATGTCGGTGCAATACCTCGTCGTCGCAAGGGCTTGAAGGCTGACGCTTGAACCGATGGCTGCTGCCTCTTTTTTTCGAATATTTGGGCTATTGAATCTGCCCGGTATCTCTTTTCCCCGCGTTTCGGACGCTCGGAGCAAGCAGCATAGCCATCGCAAGCAGTACCATGGTCGCTCCAGAGCCGACGAACCATAACGGAGCTCCAAGCAGATCCGCAAAAACGGAGGGGGCTGCGAGGCCCATGGGCATGGCCCACGCCATGATGGTTCCGTAGAGGCCGAAAACGCGGCCTAGGTACTCAGGAGGTATCTGCTCCTGCATAAGGGCAGTCTGGGTTCCCGCGTACAACGGGGAGCATGCGCCCATAAGAAAGCTCACCGGCAGGAAAGCAGCGAACAATGACGGGCCGAGCGATCCGGATACGATTGCGGCAATGCCGAAGCCGGCAATCGCGGCGACCATGGTGAACGACCTATTGCGGAACCCTCCCGTAACCGCCAAGATGCCGGACCCAGCCAGCATGCCTGCAGAAAAAAGGATTTCCACCAAAGCGGCATCCCCCGTGCTACCGCCAAAATGCCCCAAGGTCATTATTGGGAACAATGCCGCGAGCGGAGAGAACGCGAAAGCGAAGACGAACCCGCACCAAAGAAGGGCGAACAGCCCCCTGTACTCCCTAATCAGCTTGTAGCCGTCCGAAATCTCAGAGAAGAGCTCTCGAACCTTATTGGAAAAGGACAAGCTGCGGTCGGCTTCATCGAGGCCCCCTGCGTCTATCTGTGCGGCGAGGACGGCTAAAGAAGCGAAAAGCGCTCCCAGCACGTCGAGGACAATCATAGCGGTAATGCCCGCCACGGGATAAATCACTGCTGCAAGCGCGGCGCCAAGAATGTATCCGCCGGACTGAATCGCCTGAGTCACCCCCGATAGGCGAACGAGATGCTCTGGCGGGGCGAGATGGGGCGTGAGAGATTGGGAGGCTGGCGTGTAGAACGAAGTACCAACTGCACGGAGAAACAGGGCGATGAGAATTAGCCATGCAGGTAAGCTGCCGGCCAACGAGGCAATCGCCAAGGCGGCACCCACCGCGGCAATGAAGAGGTCGGCGCCGATGAGGACACGTTTCAAAGGCAGTCTGTCGACAACGGCGCCCGCAAGGATTCCGAACAAAGCAATCGGCAGAAAGCCTGCCAGCGATGCTAAGGAGAGGAGAGAAGACGACCCTGTCGTGAGGGCGAGATGCCAAATAAGACCCATTTGGAGAATCGAACTCGTCAATGTCGAAACGAGCTCCCCGCCCCATACGAAACAAAGCTTGAATTGCCATGAATGGCACAGCAGAACAGACCTGCCCCGAGAGGTTTCAAATATCATGGTTATGTCCAATCGTGAAATGGCGTGCAGAAAAACAGCGCGACGCCACAACAGCGCCGCTTTCTAGGCGCTCATCCACGTGCGGAAAAGACCAACCACGACACCCCTCCTTTGTTAATTCGGTCTGGCAAACCATGTAATATTAACGAGGCTTGAGTTTGCCTGTCAAGAATCGAGCATCGGTAAGGGCAATCCTCTCTGGCCATTCGATTCCTTTTGTATCTATGGCTGCATTTACGTTATGTGGTTATCTATTTCGTTAGAATTCCCAAGCAAAACGCTTTTATGCACCATGTCTGTGCAAGCGAGAAAAGCCATTTCTAAACCTCGGTCTACGAAAATGTCAACTTGGCTTTTCATTGAGCCGATACTTCCAACACCGCTGAAAACGAACCAAACGCGTAGCTCTTGCATGTCCGCAACTCGCACCATCAAAGTATGCAAGCATCCTGATGAGCAGGATAGCCTCTGATCGTCTGTATCTCAATTCGGAACAAAAATCCTGAGAAAAGGGGTCTGCGGCGCCGAACGCGAACAATGTGTGTACGCTGTCGAGAAATGAGGCGCGCGCCGAGAAACCGGGGGTCCATACTCCACGCCGCACCCTGGCGCAACGGTGCAGATGGGCCGCCTGCAGGGTTGCGCCATGCTGGAAACGGGTCATCATCCCGATTGGGACCGAAACGAGAGAAGGAGAGCGAAATGAACGACATCCACGGCGAGATCGGCATAGACGTGGAGCGACTGCGCGCCGCCGACCCGGACGGGCTCTATCTCTTCATGCTGGAGGACTACCCGTACATGATGACCTCCGCCCAGGTCGCGGAGTTCACCTGCGCCACCAGCCAGGAGGTGCGCCGCCTCCTCGCCCGCGGTGAGCTCAAGGGCTGCCGCGTCGGCAAGAAGTGGCTCGTGCCGAAGCTCGCCCTGCTGAACTACCTGTATAAGGACGAGGGCCGCGAGGGCCTGCAGTCCGCTTGACGAACGACAACCCATGCAGCTGCTTCACTGCGACAAACCATACAACCTCGACGAGGCGGCCGCGAGGCGCGGCACGCCGCGGCGAAAGCGCAAGGATTCGCGCACCACCGCCTACGAGCTCACCATCCGCATCCCCGAGGAGCACCGTCGTCATTTCGGCGGGAAGAAGAAACTCACCCGCGTGGTGTTCGCCCTCAACAAGAAGGTCGACCTCAAAGGGTAGGTCCGCGCGTTCGAGGAGGAGAAGAACGCGGTCCTCGACCTCGCGCTCGAGGCACGGGGCGGGGGCTCGCTCGACGCCGCCGCCTGGGCAGCGATGCCCTTCGGGGAGTACGCGGAGCGGTACGTCGAGCGCTAACACGTAGCAGTCCTGGCTCGGGGGGCGGTAGCCCTGGAGCTCGCAGTACTTGAGCAAGGGCTCGACTGTGTCGCGGCCGCCGTTCCAGTGGAGGTAGAGCGCCAGGTTCTTGTCCGGCGTGGTGATGACTGCTCGATTTCCCATTTTGAAGACCTCCTTGTCTTTCGGCGGTCGCCCTGTGCCACCGCCTCGTGATCCGGGGTCGTGCGCGGGTTCCGCCTGCGCTGCAAGGAGGAAAGCGGGTTTCTTCGCAAAGGACGCACGTCCGCAACCTGCACATGCGATGAGTCAAAGGTGCGGGATGCGCATGTGCGGGTTTTGCGCAGGAAGGGCGCGCCTTCCGGCGCACATGGCGGGTTCCGTGCGAGCGTGCCTGGATAAGAGGCGGGGCAGGGCGCACGTCCTTGACCTCATCGATCGGATAGGTCGTGCCGTCGTACCACTGAATGGAAAGAGGCCGTACGCGACCGTCCTCGTCCATGCGCGCCGTGACGCTGACGTACCGCTTGACCCTTCCCGAGATGCCTTCGACCATGATGCCCGCCTACCTGAGGAACCCTACGGGGTGGACGGTATTGTCACGCTTGATGTCGAGGCCGGACATGACCTCGTCGGTAAGTTCGGCCGCCCGCTTCACGCAGGTGTTGCCGAAACGCTCCCCCAGCGCGTCGATGGCGAGGTCCAGCCTCTCAAGGCGCTCCGTCTCCTCGGCGTCCCCGAAGAGCTCGCACTGCACGGACACGTCCATGGGAACGAGATTGGTCACGCGCACGTGCACCGCCGATCAGGGGTTTCTGCACCTGGAGTTCGGCGGCGAGGCGGGATTGGCGGGCGGCGTCATACAGCGCATCCCGCTCGTGGGCGCCGAGGGCCCTGTTCGGCATGACTGCTACGCATTCTATCCCGCGCAGAATGCGAATCCCCTCGCCGGCGAGTTCGCGGACATCCTCGCCGACCTATTTGCCGGCTGATCCCCGGCTTTTCGCTCGCCGATTGCCGAGGGGAGCGGTTGCCGCGCAGGAACTGTTCGAGCATGCCTGAGTGCTTCCATGTTGATCATGTCGAAGGGAATCCGCTTGAAGAGCGCATCTCCCCGCATGATTTGGAGCCGTTTGGTTTCCGCTAGATTGAAGCATCTCGGCGGACGTTGACATGCCCCTTATCCGTGGCTAACATGCAGTTGTATCTACCTCCAAGAGAAATAGGAGTTGTCCCCCATGGCAATCTACAAGGAGGGGCATGGCAGTTACGGGCATTGCTGGATTGAGGGCAATGGAGTCATGTTCTGGGTCTATGTAATGGACGGCAAATCCAAGTATGGCCCCTTTTCCTCGCTGAGCGACGCAATGAACGAGTTCAGCCGATGGTGCCTTGCGTAGGAAACAGACACGCGATCGAAACGAGGTAACAGCATGGGATTGTTCGGATTCCTCAAGAAGAAGCCGCCCGCATATACCTACAAGATGCTTTTCTCTAGTCCGTTCAACTACGAAAGAGACCATCAAATCAAAGCTTTGGCGCTGAAGCGCCTTGCCGATGCGGGTGTTCATGTTAGCAAGACGAACACAAAAGTCACGGGCCCTGGTGCCATATCGGAGTTCACGGGGGAGCCGGGGGAATCGATCGTCATCACGAACGACGCGCTCGACGGCAGGACTTCGTTCATGACGATCGAGGTAAAGAGCAACGAAGCTTCGGCCGAGGCAATCAATGCCGCCTTCGCAGATATCAAGAGTGCGCTGTTCGACGCGGACATTTTCTTCCGGGAATTCTAGCTGCCGTGTGAGCCACTGGGTAATGCGAGTCTGCCGTTGCAACTTGTGACGTTCTAAAGAGCCTACCTCCAATGAAAGGAGGCGGGCTCTTTTTGCGGCGAGCGCTCTTGGTCGACTTCGGAAGGTGCATTCTCAAGTCTCGAATACCATGGGTACTTGGGAGCCCCTTCAGAGGGAGGATTTTTCCCGTGTTGCGCCGGATTGCTTGACGAATCAGGCGAAAGGGATGGCATCCCGGCGTGGAAGTCCCCGGGGTTCAGTGGCAAGAACTTCCGCAAAAGC
Source organism: Collinsella sp. AF38-3AC (assembly GCF_003474365.1). NCBI lineage: Bacteria > Bacillati > Actinomycetota > Coriobacteriia > Coriobacteriales > Coriobacteriaceae > Collinsella > Collinsella sp. AF38-3AC. The sequence continues at coordinate 53,302 of NZ_QROM01000010.1, read as the reverse complement.
TTCTCACCTGGGATTTCTCTATTGTCGATTTTCTTGCGCAGAAGAGATTGCTCGTCGTCCTCGCTCCAGGCGGTTCAACACGGTAATTATCCTCCATTTCGGGGCACCCGAAAGTTCCGCCCGGCCAGTTTCGGCATGACGCTCACCGAGGCCATCAATATCTTTCTGCACAAGTCGATTATGAAGGGCGGCCTTCCGTTCGCTGTGAGGCAGCCGCGCTATGCCGCCAGGTACAGGCTTCGCTTTTTTAACCCTTCATATTATTGTCTGTCAGGAATGGGCTTGCCTAATTTCATGGCATGCTTTGTTCCGAAAGTACGACGGATAACCGTTTCGACATACTTTTTGATGAGCAGGTCGTTATCAACCGATGTGAAGAATCTCAAAGCCTCTGTTTGATTGATCCCGACAATCTTCATCGGCGCTTGCAGTGTTTTGCTTATTCCTGCAATGGACAGGCCGCCTACAGCCGGTTGTTGTCGCCCCACTCGCACATGCCATCGAGGATGGGGATGAGCGAGCGGCCGCGCTCGGTCAGGCTGTACTCAACCTTGGGTGGGATCTGCGGGTACTCCTCGCGGTGGACCAGCTGGTCGGCCTCGAGCTTCTTCAAGGTGGCCGAGAGCGTCTTGTACGAGATACCGCCGATGTACCGCTTCATCTCGTTGAAGCGCACCACGCCGAACTCCATCAGCGTGTAAAGGACGGTCATCTTGTGCTTGCCGTTGATGAGCGAGAACGTGTAGCTGAAGCCCGTCTCGCCCAGGCATTCGTTCGAGATGCAGCGGTTTCCCATAGCACTTCCCTCCAGGTAAGTACTGCACTTCGATGTGCGTACTTGTTTCGGTTACGGTATGCCAATTACCGTAAGGGACAACATGGGATCGGTCAACACGGAAGGAGCAGCACCATGGGAAAGAAGATCGTCGTACTGAACGGCAGCCCCCGCCGCAAGGGCAACACGTCCGAGCTGGTGCGCGCGTTCACAGAAGGCGCAGAGGCCTCGGGCAACACGGTGACCGAGTTCTTCCTGGACGCCATGGGCATCCACGGCTGCAAGGGCTGCTTCGGCGGGCACAGCGCCCAAGAGCACCCCTGCGTGCAGCGCGACGGCATGGACGAGATATACCCCGCGGTGCGCGAGTGCGACGTGGTGGTGCTGGCGTCGCCGCTGTACTACTGGAACATGAGCGGCCAGATCCGCACGGCGGTAGACCGCCTGTTCGCGCTGGAGGAGGGCGACGGCAACCTGCTGCGCGGGCACGGGCGCTCCTGCGCGCTGCTCATGGCGGCCGAGGGCCACGGGTTCGAGGACGTGGTGACCTACTTCGACAACCTGATGGGCCACCTGCGCTGGGAGAACCTGGGCCACGTGCTGGCAGGCGGCAACGGCGACGTGGGCGACATCGCCGGAAAGCCCGAGCTGGAGCAAGCGCGCAAACTGGGCGAGTCGATCCGTTAGCGGCATCAGGATGGCGGGAAAGCTCGCCGTTGCGGTGGTCTCGTGCCGTTACGGTGGTCTCGTGCCGTTGGGGCGGGGCAAGTGCCGCTTCGCCCCGCCTCCGCGGTTCGTCAGCCATCGACTTGATTTCGTGCCTCGTATACGTAGATGGCCTCTCTTCCGAGAGGCCATCTACTCGCGTTGTGCCAGTCTGGTTCGATTCAGGATTTGCGTTCCTGAATTTCACTCCCACTCAATAGTTAAAAACTCTCTCCAGTTTGCTCCAGTTTGTCTCAGTTTGTTCCAGTCAACCCTATTTACATCCAGTCTCAAAAATTGACGTTTGGGCATGCGGTCAAATTTGGGTCACGGTTTTTCGGACCAACTGAGTCATTCTCTGGGGTCACGTTGGATCACGGCCTAACCGGAGATCCAATCGGAAAGAAGCGCTGCGGTTTCGTTGTTGGCGGAGTAGTGCATCCAGCGGCCATCCTTTCGACAGCTGACCAGCCCGGCGGCGCAGAGTTGCTTCACATGGTGGGAAAGGGTGGGCTGGGTGATGTCCATCTGCTCAAGGATGTTGCACCCGCAGATATCGTCCTTGTCCTTGATGGCCTGGTAGATGCGCAGGCGCGTGGGGTCGCCCAGCGCCTTGAACGCCGCCGCGAGGCTCTCGTTGTCCATGGTTTCCTCCTGTCTGTCTGGCAGCTTCAGTATATCAGGCAAATTTATATATTGACATGCGTCTATGTGTCTCCTATATTGCCCTCATACATAGATATATATTGATACGTCAATATGGAAGGAGCGCCAATGGAATCCATCGGAATGTTCATCTTGGACCAGGTGCTGAAGATGCAGTGGCTGAGCGAACTGATCGCCGCCTTGTTGGGCGCGCTCGGCATTGACACAGCGGGCCAGTGGGGCGGCACGCTCCACTTCTTCATCTATGACACGGTGAAGATCGTCATCCTGCTGTGCGTGCTCATCTTCGCCATCAGCTACATCCAGAGCCACTTCCCGCCGGAGCGCAGCCGCAAGATAATGGGCCGTTTCAAGGGTGTCTGGGGCAACGTGGTGGGAGCGCTGTTGGGAACGGTGACGCCGTTTTGCAGCTGCAGCTCCATCCCGCTGTTCATCGGGTTCACCCGCGCGGGCCTGCCGCTGGGCGTCACGTTCAGCTTCCTCATCAGCTCGCCCATGGTGGACCTGGGCAGCCTGGTGCTGATCATGAGCATCTTCGGTCCGGGCGTAGCCGTGGCCTACACGGTGGTGGGCCTGCTCATCGCCATCGCCGGCGGCGCCATCATCCAGAAAATGGGCATGGAGGGACACCTGACCGACTTCGTGCGCGGCGACGCGCCGGCGGACGCCGAGCTTTTGTCCATGACCGTGGCCAAGCGCCTGGCCTACGCCCGCAAGGAGACCTGGGGCACGTTCAAGAAGGTGTTCCCGTACATCCTGCTGGGCGTGGGAATCGGCGCCTTCATCCACAACTGGATCCCCGCCGAGTGGATCGAGCTGGTCCTGGGCGACGGCAACCCCTTCGCCGTGGTGCTGGCCACCCTCGTCGGCGCGCCCATCTACGCCGACACCTTCGGCGCCATCCCCATCGCCGAGGCCCTGTACTATAAGGGCACGGGCCTGGGCACGGTGCTGGCCTTCATGATGAGCGTCACCACGCTGTCCATCCCCAGCCTGACCATGCTCTCCCGCGTCATCAAGCCCAGGCTGATGGTGACGTTCGTGGGGCTGTGCATCGTCGGCATGTGCATAAGCGGCTACGTGTTCAACTTCCTGCAGCCGCTGTTCTAACCAGTTAGGAGCCCGCACGGTGCGGGCGCGTCGAAAGGAGAAATTGTCATGGGATTGTTCGGGTTCGGAAAGAAGAAGGAAGAGAAGGCGGCCGCCCCCTGCGCATGCGGCGAGGACGCCCCTCAGATGAAGGCGGAGCCCTGCGGCTGCGGAGGCGCCCGCCAGGTGAAGGTGCTGGGAGCCGGCTGCAAGAAGTGCCACGAGCTCAACGAGAACGCCCAAGCGGCCATCGCCGAGCTGGGGCTCGAGGCGGAGCTTGAGTACATCACCGACATGGACCGCGTCATGGGCTACGGCGCCATGAGCCTGCCAGCGCTGGTCGTCGACGGCAAGGTCGTGTCCGCTGGCATGGTGCTCACGCCGGCGGAAGTCGCAGCGTACTTGAGGTAGGAGGAATCATGGAGATCAGATCGACCCGAAGCAACGCATCCTGTTCTGGAAGGTCGCAGACGGCGATACCGTGGAGGCCGGCAAGTAGTTGCTTCCCTCGAGCAGGGCAAGGGCACGATGGAGGTCGTGGCACCGTGCGCTGGAAAGATCGAAATTGCCTGCAAGGGCGGCATGGTGTCTGAGGGCCAGCTCCTGGCGACGGTGGACTGATGCTGAACGTCGTGAAGAGCCCCTACCGCACCGCTTACGAGAACCTCGCCTTCGAGCAGGAGCTTCTTCGCACGGGCACGCCCTTCCTTTTCACCCACCGGGACGCCCCCTGCGTCTCGGTGGGCTTCAACCAAGACATTGAAGCGGAAGTCGACGCCGCACTTGCTAAGGAGCTGGGCGTCGACATCGTCCGGAGGCAAAGCGGCGGCGGGGCGGTCTACCGCGACGAGGGGTGCGTGGCATTCTCGATGGCGGTGCCGCGTGATTTACTTCCGCGCGCCATGGAGGTTCCCGAGCGGGCCCTGATGGCCCTGGGCGCGCCGGCCGTCCGAAACGACCGCAACGACGTCTACGTCGCCGGTCGCAAGGTATGCGGATGCGCATGGCAAGACGCTGGCGACCTGGTCGTGTTCCACGGCAGCGTGTTGTTCGATGTGGACCTGGACGCGATGGATCGCCTGCTTGCCCCCGGCAAGAGGAAGTACTGCGGCACCGCCATGAGGTCTGTTTTCGCCCGCGTGAGGAACATCAAGGATTTGGTTCCGCAGATGACTGCTGACGAGTTCCAGGGAGCACTCGAGAGAGCGCTCCTCGCCTCCGTTTCCTTGGGTGCGATGTGATTTCCGCCGGTCTCTTTCACGTGTGCCTCCGTCAGCTCCCTGACCGTGAGAAGCCTAGGGATGCGATCGCAATAAGAAAACCCCAGTTAAACTGGGGTTTTCTTATTGCGCAAAGCCTATACGGGCAACTTTCACTCTATAGTTAAAAAACTTTCTCCAGTTTGTTCCAGTTTGTCCCAGTTTGTTCAGTCAACCCTATTTACATCCAGTCTCAAAAACTGTCGAGAATTCATGGGGTCAGATCTGGGTCACGGTTTTTCGGACCAACTGGGCCATTCTCTGGGGTCACGCTAGGTCACAAAGCGCATACGCTTCGACTAAAGCATTTCCTTCTTCTGGATATGCTTCAGGTGGTTCTTCCTGAATGCGGGGTAGTTGGTGCCGAACACCTTCGCGTCCGTCTCCGTCAGCTCGCTTCTCTGGAACTTGATGTCGGTGAGCTTCAGGGTGCAGATGCAGTCCGCAACCCGGGAAAGCCTGTACTCCCTGGCGCTCGCCATCCTGTACAGGACCGCGTCCTTGGAGAGAATGAAGTCCAGCGCGCTGTGGAGGGCGGCGGTCACCATCCGCTGTCCGTTGTCGTAGTAGATCTTCACACGGTCGAAGTTCTGGAAGTACTCGAGGTTGTCGGTGAGGAAGACGACGAGGTCGCGCTTGAACCTTGCGGTGAAAAGCTCCGGCTCCTCGACCTCGCTCCTCTTGTAGGCAAACGACTTGCAGCGGAACGGCGCACGGCGGCAGAACGACTCGAAGCTGGCAAGCATCTTCTTCCGAGTTTCCATCTCAAGGTCCCTGTAAGGCTCCTTGCCGTATATCAGGGGAGATGCATGGAACGGGAGATTCGGCAGACCCTTCCTCGCGAGGTCTTCCTCCATGGCCAAGATGTAGCCGTCGAGCACCTCGTCCTGCTAATGGAACTCCAGGGACACGATGCAGTAGGCCGAATGGCCGTTTTGGCTGCCCGACTCGTCGACGAATATGCTCAGCTCCCTGGCTATGAGAAAGCTCCTAAAACGAAAAGTGCCGGGGGACACCCCGGCCACTTGGTAGAAGCAAATGCCTCCGATGAATTTATACCACGAACAAGGAGGCGCTTCAAGAAAGGAGGTTTCATGGGTGCATACAAGGACGAGAAGAGGGGCACGCGGTACGTGAGCCTCAGGTACAGAGACTGGCGGGGCGAAAGCAGGAAGAAGATGAAGAGGGGCTTCGCTACAAAGCGCGAGGCGCTGGCGTGGGAGAAGTCGTTCAACCACCGCATGGTCGGCGTGGCGTCGATGCCGTTCGAGGACGCCTGCGAGCTCTACCTTGAAGAGATTGTGCCCAGGCTCAGGCCAGGAACGGTGCAGGGGAAGCGCTGCATGTTCGAGCAGCGAATCGTCCCGTTCTTCAAAGGGGTCTCCGTTGGCGACGTCAACGCGCTGGCGGTGATGGAATGGGGAACATGGCTCATGTCCTTGCGGACAAAGGACGGAAAGCCCTATTCGACGGCGTACCTGAACACGCTGACCTCACAGCTTTCCGCCATGTTCAACCACATGATCAGGTGCCACGCCCTTGCAACGGGAAACCCAGTGCTTGTCGCAGGTGCGCCGGAGGGACGCGAGACCGAGCCCAGGTCGGTTTGGACCGCTGACGAGTACCTCAGGTTCTCGAACATGGTGGCAGACCGCCCGCACCTTCATCTGGCATTCGAGTTGCTGTTCTGGTGCGGCTTGAGGAGGGGTGAGATGTTGGCGCTCACCTACGAGGACTTCGACCTGGACAAGGGCACCGTTAGGGTTACCAAGAGCCTGTCTAGAATCGGCGGAAGGGATGTGGTCGGCCCGCCGAAGACAAGGCAGTCGTACCGCGTCGTCACCATGCCCGGCTTCCTTACGGATGAAGTCGGGGACTACTTCTCGTGGAACGAGGGGTCGAATCCTACGGACAGGGTGCTGCCGAAAGTCACCGCAAGCACATTGGGTAAGGCCTTGGCGCGCGGTGCGAGGGGTGCGGGCTTGCGACGAATCCGCGTCCACGACCTGAGGCACAGCCATGCCTCAATGCTCATCGAGAAGGGCTTCAGCGTCCCAGCGATCGCGGCCAGGCTCGGACACTCGGGTCAGGAGATAACTCATAGGTACGTGCACCCTTACTCCGATTCAGACTCCAAGATCGCCTTGGCCTTGGACGGGAAGCTGTAGGTGTAGGCGATGACGTTCAAGGGAAGAAGGAGTATGAGGACCGTGGCGTTCAGAGTCGACGAGGTGACCTTTGCCAAGATCGACGTGCTCAGCAGGCTCTCCGGACTGAGCAAGCAGGACTACATGGAGGCGCGGGTGCTCGACGAGAGCGTCGTCGTGGTTCCGAGCTCAAGAGTGGCGAAGATGCTGTTGGAATATGCCCAGGAGGTCTATAGGGAGCTGCTCCGTGCAAGGCGCGAGGGCATGGCGCTTGACGAGGATTTCGCATGGTCGCTGCTCACCTTGTCGGAATTCCTATCGGGTTTCGGAGATGGCTCAATGCGCGATATCGACGTCGAAATAGCCTCATGGGAGCGAGCAATGTGACTTCATGGCGACTTCACGGGCAGACCTGCGATTATCGTAAAAACCAGCGCGTATTGACGGCACTTCCAGCCTTCTTGGCAACTATTCGTGGTGAGTAGTTGCGGGTGGCTTGCACCTTAGTTGAGTAAACGCAAAACCGCAGGTCAAAGCAGATTTTTGAAACTCCGTGAAGTCATGAAAAAGGCCCGTGATGCCGATTTGAAGCTTGTAAAATGTTCAAATCTTTGTCACGGGCCGATTGTTCAACCAGCTAGAAATAAGTAAAACCGCAGGTCAGAGGCTGTTTTTCATAACCTGTAAACCACTATGGCCTTACTCCCACTCGATGGTCGCGGGCGGCTTGGACGTGATGTCGTAGCACACGCGGTTGGCGCCGGGAACCTCGGCCACGATGCGGCCGGAGATGCGGGCCAGGACGTCGTAGGGCAGCTTGGCCCAGTCGGCGGTCATGGCGTCGCTAGACTCGACGGCGCGCAGGATAATCGGGCGCTGATAGGTGCGCTCGTCGCCCATAACGCCGACGGACTTAATGTCGGGCAGGACCGCGAAATACTGCCAGCAGCTGTGCTCGGAGTTGCGCTCGCCGGTCTGCTCAAACAGACGCTGGCTGTAAGCATCGAGCTCCTCGCGCACGATGGCGTCGGCATTCTTGAGAATCTCGAGCTTCTCCTTGTCGACCGCACCGATGATGCGGATGGCCAGACCCGGGCCCGGGAAAGGCTGGCGGAACACGATATGACCCGGCAGGCCCAGCGCCAGACCAAGTGCGCGGACCTCGTCCTTAAAGAAGTGGTCGAGCGGCTCGATAAGGTCGAAGTGCACGCCCTCGGGGAACGGGATCAGGTTGTGATGGCTCTTGATGGTGGCCGTCTTGCCGCCCGTCTTACGAGCGCCGGACTCGATGATGTCGGGGTAGATGGTGCCCTGAGCCAGGTACTTGACCGGCTTGCCATCGCACTCGAGCTGCTGGGCCACAGCGAAGAACTCTTTCCAGAACTGCGTGCCGATGATACGGCGCTTCTCCTCGGGCTCGGTCACACCGGCCAGAAGTTCGGCATAGCGGTCCTCGGCGTGGACGTGAATAAAGTCGACGTCGAACTGCTTGGTGAAGACCTCCTCCACCTGCTCGGGCTCGCCCTTGCGCAGCAGGCCGTGGTTGATGAACACGCAGGTCATCTGCTTGCCCACGGCGCGGGCGCCCAGCGCAGCCACGACGGAGGAGTCGACGCCACCGGACAGGGCCAGAATCACGCGGTCGTCGCCGACCTTCTCGCGGAACTCGGCCGTCATGGTCTCGACCAGGTTGTCCATGCTCCAGTTGGGCTCCAGGCCGCAGATCTCAAACAGGAAGTTGCTCAGCAGCTGCTGACCGTACTCGGAATGCTTGACCTCGGGGTGGAACTGCGTAGTGAAGATCTTGCGCTCAACGCACTCCATGGCGGCAACCGGGCACACGTCGGTGCTGGCGGTGACGGTAAAGCCTTCGGGCACCTCGGAAACGGCGTCGCGGTGGCTCATCCACACGGTCTGCTCCATGGGCGTGGAGTTAAAGAGCTTGGCGCCAGCCGTGCGCGTAATGGTAGCGCGGCCGTACTCGCCCACCTCGGAGTGACCGACCTTGCCGCCGAGCGTCACGGCCGTGATCTGATGGCCGTAGCAAAAGCCCAGGACGGGAAGGCCCAGGTCAAAGATGGCAGGATCGATGGACGGAGCGTCCTCGGCATACACAGAAGCCGGGCCGCCGGAAAGGATGAGCGCAGAGGCGTTCATCTCGCGGATCTCGTCGGCCGAGATGTCGCAGGGGACAATCTCGGAATACACGTTGAGGTCGCGGACGCGACGGGCAATGAGCTGACCGTACTGCGCACCAAAGTCGAGTACGAGGACCTTTGCGGAAGCTTTTTGATCCATGGTTTCCCCCTCTTGTTGGCGGGGAGCCGATGCCCGCCCGCGCGAATAAACGAAATAACTTTCATAGTGTACACGTTATATGGGGTTTCTCGTCCCTCGCAGCCATCAGCGCACGGCAAACGCACGACCTGGGCCCCTATTTGACGGCAATTGAAGTGTTGCCAAACGTTACAGATGATGTAATACGTTTGAACATTGGACGCCCTGTGCCACAATACTGCCGAACGACTCCGCCTCTGCGGCGGCAAATACGATAGGAATACCAGCATGAAGCGCATCCTTCTCATCGCCACGGGCGGCACCATCGCATCGACCGAGGACGGCAACGGCCTCTCCCCCGCCCTGACCGGTGAGGAGCTCGCTCAGAGCGTTCCCGAGATCTCGGGTCTTTGCGAGCTCGATGTCGTGCAGCCCATGAACATCGACAGCACCAACATGCGCCCCAGCGACTGGATGCGCATCCGCGACGTCATCGTCGAGGGTTATGCCGACCACGACGGTTTCGTGATTCTGCACGGCACCGACACTATGAGCTACACGGCCGCGGCGCTCTCCTACTTGATCCAGGACAGCCCTAAGCCCATCGTGCTCACCGGCTCGCAAAAGCCCATGGGCAATCCCTTTACCGATGCCAAGCTGAATCTGTACCAGAGCCTGCTCTATGCGCTCGACGAGCATTCGCATGACGTCTCGATCGTGTTTGGCGGCGTCGCCATTGCCGGCACACGCGCCCGTAAGCAGCGCACCATGAGCTTTAACGCGTTCATTAGCGTCAACTATCCGCCCATCGCCTATATCCGCAACGACCGTATCGTGCGCAACGGGCTTCACGGCACGCATCAAGGCGAAAACCCGGTGCGCTTCTACGACCACATCGACCCACGCGTATTTGTGCTCAAGCTCACGCCCGGCGTGAACCCTGGCGTTCTGGACGCTCTGGCCGATAGCTACGACGCCGTGATTCTGGAGACCTTTGGCATTGGCGGCATCCCCGAGTTCGGCGAGTCCGGCGAGTCGTTCCAAGAGGCAATTTTCCGCTGGGTCGATTCGGGCCGCACCGTCGTTATGACCACGCAAGTCCCCGAAGAGGGCCTTGACCTGGGTGTTTACGAGGTCGGCCGTGCTTACGCCGACCATCCGGGCATTCTGCGCGGCGATGACATGACCACAGAGACGCTCGTGGCCAAGACTATGTGGGCACTCGGCCAGTCACGCGATGCCGCCGAGATTCAGCGCCTGTTCTACAGCCAAGTCAACCACGACCGCGTCCCGATGGCGTAATTCAGTTGTCGACGGGTATCCCCTATTCGATACCCTCGAGAAGCTCTGACACCGTCATGCCGAGTGCGGGCGCGATCTTAAATAGAACCTTGAGCGTGAAATTTGCCGTTCCATCTTCGATTCTGTCGAGATAGGGGCGGCTGATTCCTGCTGCCACACAAAAATCGACCTTGGAGATACCAAGGTCCCTGCGCGTCTCTTCGACCCGCCTGCCAAGAATCTGTTTAGCACGTTCGTCCATGCAGACGAGTTTGAAATGGAGCCGAACATAAACGTAAACTATAGTTTACGTTTTGCCGAATACACAGGAGTTTTCTATGTCGGGTTCTTCGATTTACGTACAGCGTGCAGATTGCCGTCGGCACGATACACCGATTGCTCTTGTCGTTATCGAAGCCGACCAGCTTACGCCCGACGAGCGCACGGCACTTGCGCTGCTAACGAGCCGTGTCCCCACGGCACCGCTTTCCAGTCCAAAGCAAGGCGACCTCGCACGTCTATGCCAAGAGCACGGCTGCGCGCTCGACCGGACCGCCGTTATCGCCACCACCCCGCAAGGACTCCCCCTGCTCCTAGAAGCCTCCGTCTCCCTAACCTTGCGCGGCGCCGGATACGAAAACGAGGCCGCCGCCGATATGGTCTTCAAACCACGATCGAGCGGCGGCCTCGCAGCAGCCATTGAATATGCGTGCAGGCTCGTTGCCTAAAAGGACAAGCTAGAAACCAAAGCCAAAGCCTGTTCCGGTAATCGCCGAGTACATAAAGTAAACGTTGATCACGTTGAGGAACACACCCGTGATGCAACCGTTTCGCAGGTAGCGCTCGCACACGATGCGCGCCATGGCGGCGGAGTCATCGTTGTTTTTAGCCTGGCGTCCTGCCGTAAAGTACGTCGCCACGCTCAGCAGTAGGTTGAGCACCGGCAGTGCCAGCAACTCGTAGCTCTTGCCCCAGCGCGTCACCTCGCCGGCTGCGTTAAACTTCGTTGCCACCTCGGGACCAATGTTGGGGATAACACACGCTGCGACCACCAGCGGAATCACCGCAAGTACGAGCAGAGCAATACCCATGTAGCCAGCTTTTTTGCCATACTTAAACATATGCGTCGTCCTTACACGTTAAAGCGGAAGTGCACGACGTCGCCATCGGCCATGACATAGTCCTTGCCCTCAATACGCAGCTTGCCGGCAGCCTTGGCGCCCTGCTCGCCGCCAAGCTCGATGTAGTCGTCATAGCCAATGACCTCGGCCTTAATAAAGCCGCGCTCAAAGTCGGTATGGATGACACCGGCAGCCTGCGGAGCGGTCGCGCCCTGACGCACCGTCCAAGCCTTGACCTCCATCTCGCCAGCCGTAAAGAACGACTGCAGGCCAAGCAGCTTGTAGGCGGCCTGCGCGAGCACGTCCAGACCGGGCTGCTCCAGGCCCAAGCTCTCCAGGTAGTCGGCAGCATCCTCGGGATCGAGCTCGGAAAGCTCAGCCTCGATCTTGGCGCAGATGGGCAGTGGCTTGACACCATCGATGGGCGCCAGGTCGTCGTTGAGCATATCCTCGTCCACGTTGGCCACATACAGGATGGGCTTCATGGTGAGCAGGAACAGGCCCTTGGCAGCGGCGCGCTCCTCGTCGGTCATCTCCATGGATGCGGCGCGCTTGCCCTCGTTGAGCCAGGCGAGCAGGCGCTTGGCGACCTCAAACTTGGGCATGAGCTCCTTGTCGCGCTTGGCCTCCTTCTCGAGCTTGGGCAACTGCTTCTCGAGCGTGCCCATGTCGGCCAGGATGAGCTCGGTCATGATGGTGTCGGCATCGCCGGCGGGATCGACGAACTCGCCGGTGCGGCCCACCTCACGCATGACGTTGGGGTCCTTAAAGTAGCGCACGACCTCGCAGATGGCGTCGGTCTCGCGGATGTTTGCCAAGAACTGGTTGCCCAGACCCTCGCCCTCGTTAGCGCCCTTCACCAGACCTGCGATGTCGACGAACTCGACCGTAGCCGGCACAATGCGACCCGGGTTGACAATGTCGGCGAGCTTTTGCAGGCGGCTATCGGGCACATCGACGATACCCACGTTGGGGTCGATCGTGGCAAACGGGTAGTTGGCGGCAAGTCCGGTCTTTTTGGTAAGCGCGGTGAACAGCGTCGACTTGCCCACGTTGGGCAGGCCCACGATACCGATGGAAAGGGACACGACAGCTCCTTTTGATACAGGTACTTCAAACTGCATAAGTATAGCGCCGCCGCAGCATCCAGGCGAACCCGGACGCCACGGCGGCGCAAATGAAGCAGAGATAGGGGTCGCTGACTAGTCTGCGAGCTTTTCCACCTGATCGAGCATCTTATCGAGCTTGGCCTTTGCCTCGGCCTTGACCTTCTCGGCCTCCTCGTGGGCCTTGGCCTTCTGAGCGGCCTTTTCCTCGGCTTCAGGGTCGACGACAACCAAGTTGGACGCATCGTGCTCGACCAGCTTGAGCGCATGTTCGGGACAAACCTTGACACAGGCGCCGCAGCCCAAACAATACGTGGACTCCAGTGCAAAGCGACCGCTTCCTACCAGGTCACAGGCAAACGTAGGGCACACGTTGACGCACTCGCTGCACGACGTGCACTTGTCAAAATCGCATTCAGGCGTGCTCACCTGCATGTTCTGGGCAAGCTCAGGGTGGTTTTGCAACGTCGAGAGCACCAGTTGGCGCCCATGCGTGAGCGAACGGCGACGCTTGGTCGTCGTGGTACCGCACATAGTGTTGAGCGTGCGCTCCAGCTGGGTGATCTGATGGCGATGGGCTTTGAGCTTCTGCGTCACCGAAGCCAGTGCCGCCGTCGCCGGATTGAGTTTGGTCACGGTCAGGCCCGTGGTACGGGCGATCTTTTCCATGTATTCCCTGCGCTCGTACTCGCGGCGCTTATGGCATTTGAGGCTCTTGGGGTCGACCTCCAGGCCCATACCCGTACCAGCCCATTCCTCGGCCTTCGCAATCGCCTCGCCCAGCATGTCCTCGCCACCGGTGTTGCGGCATTTATCGCACACGCCCAGCGGCAGATACACACTCACGTTGGGATAGTCGGCCAGTACCGAGAACCAGGTCTCGGCCGTAATATCGCCCACGCAGGCTACGACGACCTCGTTCTCGCGCGGCATGCGCTTAAGGGCACGCGTGCAGGTAACGTAGGCGGTCTCGTGGCTCGTGGCCGCCGAGACAATGTCGTCATACAGGTTTTTGGGCGCCAGGCGCGGCGAGATAATCGCCTCGGTCGGGCAGGCGGCGGCGCACAGGCCGCACTTGCGGCAGGAGTCGAGAATCTCGATGGCGTCTTCCTCGACCTCGATGGCGTCCACCGGGCACACATCCATGCACGCGGTGCAGCCGCTCTTTTCGTTTTTGCAGGTCAAGCACGGAATGGTGTTGCCGCGCGGACGTTCCTTGTAGTCGGCAGGATTCCACTGCGGCGCCGACGGATCGAGTGCATCGGTCACACCGCCAAGCGGGTTTTTAAGAAAGTCGAAACCCTTGCTGATCTCGATAATGTCATCAAACAGATCGTGTTCCTGCGCCATGCGCGGCCCCTCCCTGAGCAGTGCAAACAAGCAAGAGATAATAATACGCTATCGGTCCACGCCTCGGGCAAATTTCACGCGGCGCATCTTTGCGGCAAATAGCCCATAGCCTATCGCCGCCTCGATTGCACAAGGTCAATCAAGCGCCAAACTATGCCTCGCGCATGAGCTGCACGAGCTTTTGTTTGGTCACCTTGGCCTGCTCGTTGGCCATGTTGCGCTCGTTTCTAAAGACCGCATTTGCAACACTTTGCAGATCGGCATCGGAAATCTCGCCAAGACCCAGCTCCTCGAGCGTCGTCGGCAGACCGACGCGCTGGCAAAACTCGAGCACCTGATCAAGCTCGGGCGCACGCTCCAGGCGCAGCTGCACCACCAGGCCAAATGCCACGGCTTCGCCATGCATGGCCTTGCACTCGGGCAGGATCGTCAGACCGTTGGAGATGGCATGCGCCAACGCCAAGCCACCGCTCTCAAAACCGACGCCCGAGAGCAGAATATTGCACTCGATCAGACGCTCAACCGCCGGCGATGTACGGCCCTTTTTGAGATCGCGCTTGGCAGCGACACCGCACTCCATGAGCGTGTCGTAGCAGGTACGTGCCGCGACCAGGGCCAAGTGCCCCGGCGCGCCACCGTGCTCGTTGGCGCCGTGCGCCGCGGCGCACGAACGCGCTTCGAAGTACGTTGCCAGCGCATCGCCCATACCAGCAACCGTCATGCGCAGTGGGGCCGCTGCGACCACGTTGGTATCGACCACGACCAGGTCTGGATTCTTCTCGAGCATCAGGTAACGGTCGAACGACCCATCCTCGTGATACAGCACCGAAATCGCGCTGCACGGACCATCCATCGAGGCCGCCGTGGGGCATACGCACAACGGCAGCTCGGCATAAAACGCTACTGCCTTGGCGATATCGAGCATCTTGCCGCCGCCAATACCCACCACCATGTCGCAATACTCAGCCTGGGCTTCCTTAGCCATTTTTACAACGGCCTCTTCCGTACACGGACCGTCATAAATCTTAAAGAACGGCTCACTCAGATCGTCGTCCAGAAATCCATCGACAATCTGCCTGCACAGCCGATCCTCGGTGCCCTGGTCAAACAAGACATAGGCAGCACAACCCAACCATGACAAATACCTGCCCTGACGCGAAAGTTCGCCCGGCCCTTGAACATACCGGCCGGGACCGCCATAAACCATGGGAAGCGCCATACGAGAATCCGCCCTTCATCAAACAACGATTGGTGCAAAGTAACCTGCCCCCTTTGCACCATAGCAAAAAGGGGCAAAGCCATCTGCTGGCTTTGCCCCTTCCTTAGCTTGATTTACTCATCCATAAGGTAGTAGTGGCCCAGCGCGTCGGCACCCAGGATGGCGTTTGCGACCATCTCGGGCGTCACCTCAAACGGCATGTTGCACATGGTGTCATCGGGCGCGCAGGCGGCCTCGGCAACAATCATGGCCTGCTCGCGCGTAAGCTCGGCAACGCCAAGTTCCTTCATCGTGACCGGCAGGCCCAGCTCAATGCAGAAGCCCAAGACTTCCTCGAGCTTCTCGGTCGGGGCATCCTCGAGTACCAGCTGAACGATGGTGCCGAAGGCGACCTTCTCGCCGTGATACATGCCGTGGCACTCGGGCAGCATCGTCAGACCATTGTGGATGGCATGGGCAGCAGCAAGGCCCGAGCTCTCAAAGCCAATGCCCGAAAGCAGCGTGTTTGCCTCGATGATGTGCTCGACGGCAGGCGTGAGCGCACCCTTCTCCAGCGCAACCTTGGCCTTGACGCCATCGGCCATAAGCGTCTCGTAGCAGAGCTTGGCGAGCGCCAGGCCGGCCATTCCGCCCTTGCCGCCGGCGCAGGTGCCGCCGTCGGCATCGTGCGTTGCCTGGGCCTCGAAATAGGTTGCGAGCGCATCGCCCATACCGGAAACCGTCAGGCGCACCGGGCTCGCCGCGATAACCGTCGTATCCATAAGGACAATGTTGGGGTTTGCCTTAAGGAAGAGATATTTATCGAACTGGCCGTCGTCGGTGTAGAGCACCGAAAGTGCCGAGCACGGTGCATCGGTCGAGGCGATGGTGGGGCAAATGATAACCGGGGACTCCAGGTAATAGGCGACGGCCTTCGCGGTGTCGAGGATCTTGCCGCCACCGACGCCGACGATGATGTCACAACCGTTGTCGCGAGCGAGCGCAACCAGGCGATCGACCTCGCCCTTGGAGCACTCGCCGTTAAAGTCCTCAAACAGCAGCTCGGCCTTAGCCTCGGCAAAACCGCCCTCAATCTTGGCGCCGACACGTTTCTTGCCCGAAGGCGTCACGATGACGAGGGCCTTGCCGCCGAGCGGCTCAACGTAGGAGCCGAGCTTTGCAAGCTCATCGGGACCCTGGATATACTTGCTGGGGCTATTGAAAATTGCAGCCATGTTAATCCCAATCTCTAAAGAAAAAGGGCTCCGCACAGCTGTGTGCGGAGCCCCTCATCAGAACAAGGCGAACTGATTAGAACGTAACCGGGGTGTCGGTGTAGACGCACTCGAGCAGCTGCTCCATCTCCTCCTGGGACGGCTGGCGCGGGTTGGAGCCCGTGCAGGCGTCGAGGATGGCGTTAGCGGCAACGTCGTGCTTCTTGGCCTCGAACTCATCGTAATCGATGATGGACTCGTCGGCCTTCACGCCCTTGGCACCGTAGTTCTTGATGCCCTGCGGGATATCGAGCTTGTCGTTGAGGTCGCGGATCTCCTGAACCAGAGCCTCGACCAGCTCGTCCTCGGTCTCGCCGGCGAGATGCAGGATCTCCTTGGCGATGAAAGCGTAGCGGCTCTTGGCGCGAGCATCCTTGGCGTTGAACTGGATAACCTTGCCCAGGTACATGGCGTTGGCGCAACCGTGGATGATATGATCGCCGGAGAAGGCGGCACCGGTCTTGTGAGCCATGGAGTGGACGATGCCCAGCAGACCCGAGGAGAAGGCGATGCCGGCGATGCACTGAGCGTCATGCATGTGCTGACGAGCCTCATGATCGCCAGCATAGGACTTGGGCAGCCACTCGACGATTTCGCGGATGGCGTGCAGGGCGTTGGCGTCGGTGTACATGGAGCCGGCAGTGGAGACATAGGCCTCGATGGCATGGGTCAAAGCGTCCATACCGGTGTGAGCGCACAGCTTGGCAGGCATGGTGTAGGTGAGCTCGGGGTCGACGATGGCGACATCAGGGGTGATGTTGAAGTCGGCCAGCGGGTACTTGATGCCCTTGGCGTAGTCAGTGATGACGGAGAACGCGGTGACCTCGGTAGCGGTACCGGAGGTAGAGGAGATGGCGCAGAAGTGAGCCTTCTGACGGAGCTCGGGGAAGGAGAACGGGACGACGGCCTCCTCGAAGGTCTCCTCGGGATACTCGTAGAACAGCCACATAGCCTTAGCGGCATCGATGGGCGAGCCGCCGCCAATGGCGACAATCCAGTCGGGCTCGAACTCGCGCATGGCCTCGGCGCC
Source organism: Collinsella sp. AF38-3AC (assembly GCF_003474365.1). Classification (NCBI taxonomy): domain Bacteria; kingdom Bacillati; phylum Actinomycetota; class Coriobacteriia; order Coriobacteriales; family Coriobacteriaceae; genus Collinsella; species Collinsella sp. AF38-3AC. Next base: position 36,024 of record NZ_QROM01000010.1, on the reverse strand, counting down.
CTTCATGACCGTCTCGACGGACGGGTCGGACTCGACGCCCTCGAACAGCTTGACCTCGAAACCGGCCTCCTTAAGGTCGGCCTCGACGTCCTGCAGAAAACCGCCGCGACGCATGGAGCCGCCGCCGCTCACGATGATGGCCTTGCTGCCCTTGAGGTTCTTGACCTCGTGACGAGCGCCCTCACCAAAGTACAGATCGCGAGGATTGGTAAAACGTCCCATACTGTGCCTCCTAAACAAGCCCCTCTTAGACTTGCGTATATAACGGAGCACCCGATTGGCTCCGTTAGGACCATTTTGCGCGTTGCCGGCGATGACAATGCGCAATGTCTAAACGTCTCAACGCTCAGACAAACACTATTTTACCGTTCTGGTTGGTCAGTTATTCACCTAAAGCCGCCAATGATGAGACGTTTTTTCTATCCCTGAAGACCCTTGTGCGGCATCCATACTCCCAAGCTGGGCAAACGTTTTATCAAGGTTGACTACATATCCCGGGCAGGACTGTGCCCCTCCAAAATATGCACCGTTCGCCGCCAAAAATCGACCGTTTGCGGCACCGTGATACCACTCGGTCGTCCAAGGTGCCGACATTTGTGTGACATCCGTCTTCGTGGTGCAAAGGTGCAAGCCCAAGTGCGGCACCCCCGGTGTGCCACATGCGGGTAAACTAGAACCTTATATAGAGATATTTGAACCCTAACCGCAGCAAAGGAGGCCCCATGGCATTCGATCCCATTCAAGAGGATTGCCATCGCCTCGTTCTTGAGGCCTTGCGCCGCGACAATATCCCGCTCACCGACGGCCCCGCCGTCGAGCGTCTGATGGAGCAATTCACCCGCAACCCCGCGCCGCTCATCGTGCACGACCGCGACCGCGCCGGGCATCTGATTGCCAAGGTGGTCGAGGCCGTCGACTACCGCATTCCCTTTATCCCTGACGATGCCCAGGCAGAGCAGGAAGAGGCAGCTGCCGAGAACATGCTTCGCGAGGCGGCCGCACTCGATCCGGCCAACTGGGATGCCCAGCGCATGCTGACGGCACTCACCGCCGACTCCAACGAGGACTACGTGCAGTATCTGGTGTCCAAGTGCGACGAGGTGGAGCACGATCTGGCACTCAAGATCGCCTCGGCGCAAGACCCCTACGAGCGTGAGGCTGCAGGCGACCTGACCCGCCGTCCCTACCTGCGCTGGCTTGCCGCCTTAGCATCGCGCGCGCTCATTAGCGGCCGTTACCGCATGTCACTGGAGGCAGCGAATCGCAGCTTGGACTTTGCGCCCAACGACCCCGCAGGTGTCCGCCACACCGCGATGCTCGCCATGGCAAAGCTCGAATACCCCGTCGAGGAGCTCAAGCGCTTTCGCTCCGCCCACTCCGTCCCCTATCTCGCCAACACGCCGCTGCGCCGTCGTCCCAAGGACGCGGAGCGCGACTTAGACCCGTGGACGCTCATCGCGCTGATGAGCGCGGCCTGGCGCGAGCTGGACTACGAGGGTGCCGAGCACTACCTGCGCATTCTTGCACGCTCGTGCCCCCACGCCGCCGAGGCGCTCTACTTCCAAACCGAGTTTCCCGATGGCGTCTATGCCCGCGTCAACGTGGGCGTGGGCTCCACCGATGAGCTCGTCCTTGCACTGTCCGAGGCGACGCCGGTGCTGCAGGAGGGCCTGGGCGCTCCCGACAACGCCAGCTTTGCCGCCTGGGTCGCCACCAGCGACATCGTGCGTTCCCAGATCGACGAGCGCATCCTGCGCGCAGCCGAGCAGGGGCTTCCATTTAAGGGAGGGGACCTCTAATGGATCCAAGCGTCTACATCCCCGCCTACTTGGAGCGCACCTATCTGGCGTCGCACCCCGAGCTCACCGATGCAGCACGCGAGCTTGTCCATAACGACATTAGCGCGAATCCCCAAAAGTATGCGCAGTCCGAGCATGCCCAGGCACTGCTGTCCTATGCCGGTGTTCACTGCCACCTGCTCGACGAGCTCCATCGCATCGAGGACATGGGCAGCGACGAGGAGTTTGAGCAGACGCGCAACCGCCTGTTCGACGATATGCGCGATGAGCTGCTCAAGATCGTCCGTATCGATGCGTATGTCTTCGATGCCCAGCTGCTCGCCATCATTTTGGCGGACACGCCCGTCGACGCCTGTCTGGGCGACCTGCTGAAGCTCGAAGCGACCACGGCCGATTACTTGCAGCAAAGCGTGCCCGGGTTCGACATGGAGGCCCCGCACTACTGGGCCAACAAAGTTTTGACGGACGGTGTGACGGCGACAGAGCTCACCGTGAGCGAGCCGGCGCTTATCGGGTGGCTCCACACGCTCGAGGCCATCTCGCAGCTGTGCATGGCGAGCGCTCGCTACCGTGCTGCCGCCAACTACGCCCGCCGCGTCCTTAAGGCAGAAGGCTATCCCACCCGAGCTGCCGGCACCGTGTTGCTCGCCCTCGCTCGCCTGGAAGACCAGGACGGCTTTTTTGCCCTGGCTCACCAGCTCGAGGAACAGGTGGGGGCCGATGCACTCGAGAACTCCCCCTGGTACCTGCTCGCCCGCACGATCCTCTTGTTCAAAACGAACAAGATGCGTCCGGCGGCGCGTGCGCTGCGTGAGTTCGCTAACCGCTGCGAGGGCGGCGCGTTCTTCTTGCTGAATCCCATGTACCAGACACCGTACCTTCCCTGCCGACCCGAGCCACGCGATCCCTGGGATCTTTCGCACCAGGCCGTTTGGGAAGCGGACGGCATTATCTCGGACACCCCCGACTTTGCCCCCTGGGCCAATGCCTGCGAAGACGTGTCGCAGCTTGCCCAGGAATTTGCGCGCCGCTACGGATTTTAGTGACGCACTCGACCCGACCATGTCGTTTACGTTAGGAACGGTTTCATGAACCTCCGCTCATCTCTTGCCTGCACCTCGAGCGATATCGCTCGCTGGGGACTGCGCTCCGTCCTTAAGCGCCAGGGCGGCGTACTCCCCGGCCGCATCGCCATGAAGATCGACCCCGAGTTGCTGAGCGACCTCGCGGGCCTTGTCGACCGCAGCGTAGTGATCACCGGCACCAACGGCAAGACCACCACCTCCAACCTCATCGCCGACGTCGTTGCTGCCAGCGGTGCTACCGTGGTATGCAACCGCGCCGGCAACAACATGGAGCCGGGCGTGGTGGGCGCGCTGCTCGAGGCCCGCGGCGACCTTAAGCACACTGCCAGCGGCAAGCGCGTGGGCGTTTTTGAGTGCGATGAGCTTTACACCGTACGCGTTCTGCCCAAGCTCAAGCCGACGTACTTTGTGCTGCTCAACCTGTTCCGCGACCAGCTAGACCGCTACGGCGAGATCGACCATACCCAAGACGTCATCGCCCATGCGTTGGAGCTCTCTCCGGCAACAACGCTCATCTACAACGCCGACGACCCGCTGTGTGCCGCGATTGCCGCGCGCGTTCCCAATGCAAGCATCGCCTTTGGCATCGACGGCGCCACCAACACCGAGTCCGACCGCATTAGCGACTCACGTTTTTGCTCACAGTGCAACGCACCGTTGGAGTACGACTATGTGCAGTACGGGCAACTTGGCGCCTATCATTGCCCCTCGTGCGGCTGGGCCCGCCCTGGGCTTGTCCGTCGCGTGACGGGCGTGGAGCTCGGCTGCGACGGCTACGGCTTTGACCTGGTCTTTGGATCTGCGCCCGACGCTGCTGCCGTACACATCGCCACGCGCTACAACGGCCTGTACATGGTCTATAACGTTGCCGCCGCCTTCTTTACCGCGCACGAATTGGGCGTGGACGCGGCGCTTCTGCAGCCTACGCTCGATGCCTATGTGCCCGCCGGTGGTCGTATGGGGCGCTGGGATATCGCCGGCCGCACCGTCGAGGCCAACCTGGCTAAGAATCCCGTAGGCTTCGATCGCCAGATCCAGTCCATCAAGACGGCCGGCGGCAGACTCTGCGCTTTCTTCCTCAACGACAACGATGCCGACGGCCACGATGTATCGTGGATCTACGACGTCGACTTTGAGCGCATCGCCGACACAACGGGGCTTGTCGCCTTTGCCGGAGGCACACGCGCGCACGACATGCAGGTGCGCCTCAAGTACGCCGGCATCGATGCCGCGATTATCTCGGACGTCGCGCAGGCAATTGGCGCCGTGGCAGACGAGGCCGCCGATGACACCTTCTACGCCGTCGCCAACTACACGGCCTTTCCACCGCTGGTCAAGGAGCTCGACGGACTTAAAGACACCGATGCGGCTACGGTTGCCGCCCACGCTGCAAAGTGCACCAATGGCAGTGCCGTCCCCGTTGGCGTCGCGCCAGTCGAGCTCTCGCGCCCGCTGCGCATCGTCTACCTGTATCCCGATGCCCTCAACCTCTATGGCGACGGCGGCAACGTCATCGCCCTCGAGCGCCGCTGCGCCTGGCGCGGCATCCCCGTCCGCGTGGATGAGGTCCGCATGGGCGAGGTGCTCGATCTGCATCATGCCGATATCGTCATGATGGGCGGCGGATCCGATCGCGACCAGCTAGCCGTGGCACACGAGCTGCTCGCCCAAAAAGACAAGGTCGCAGCCTATGTTGAGGACGGCGGTTCGCTGCTCGCCATCTGCGGCAGCTATCAGCTGCTCGGCCGTTCGTACTATATGGGCGAAAATCGCATCGAGGGCCTGGGCGTCATTGCCGCCGAGACTGTGCGTGGCTCCGACCGCCTGATCGGCAACGTCGCCGTCAAGACCGACCTGGCGCCCGAGCCCTTTGTTGGCTTCGAGAACCACGGCGGCCGCACGCTTTTGGACGCCGATGCCACGCCGCTTGGAACGTCCGTCGTCACGGGCACCGGCAACAACGGCGACGATGGCTTTGAGGGTCTCATCTACAAGGGTGTCATCGGCACGTACCTACACGGACCGGCACTGCCCAAGAACCCCGAGCTCGCCGACTGGCTCATCGCCCACGCCCTCGAGCGCCGTGGCGACGCACAGGCCGCCGCCCTGCTGCCGCTCAAACCCCTCGACGACACCTACGAGCACGCCGCCCACGACGCCGCGATGAAGCTCCTCCCCTAGCACCCCACCACCACAAAGGGGACAGGCACCTTTGTGGTGGTTTTGACCCGTCCCAGCGGTTTGTCTCAATCTGTAACATCTAGACCGTTAAAAGTCGTCTTACTGTTACAGAATGAGATGTTCGTCCCGACGCCTGCCTTTTGTCTCGATCTGTAACACATAGAGCCGATTTATCAGCCCAGATGTTACAGATTGAGATGTTTGAAAATCGGGATAGAGAGCCAGCTCCTATGTGGTGGTTTTCCAGTTTGCCAACGATATACGCGCCGGCAAAAAAGTCTGCTATACTCTTTCCCGCTGTCCCCATCGTCTAGCGGCCAAGGACGCCACCCTTTCAAGGTGGATATCGCGGGTTCGAATCCCGCTGGGGGCACCATTTGCATTTTGTTCGAACCCGCGCGATGTTAAGTCGTGCGGGTTCGTTTTTCATCTTGGCCTGTTTTCGTTTCGGCACATGTGCGCCAAATGTGCGCCAAAACAGGTTACATCTTTTGAGATGCCTCACACGAAACGCTTGCCCGGCAGCACGTCCATAATAGATCTGAGCAGCAAAAAAGGGGCCTCGCACAGGCGAGACCCCCTTCGCGCGCAAAATCAAACGTGTCTGTTACACGTAGAACAGAATGTCATCGTAGGTCGGAACCGGCCAGTAGTCGGCAGCCACGATCTCTTCCATGGCGTCCACGGCGGCACGCAGCGTATCCATAGCGGGAACAACCTCGTGAGCGTACACGTTGGCCTGCTCCTGGCCATCGAGGGCCTCGGCCTTCTGATGCACGGCGTCGAGCGCCTTGATGGAGTCGTTGATGGTAGTGATGCCGTTGCAGAGCTTGTTGAGCGTGTTCTGCTCACACTGCATGGCGGCCTCGGCGCCGGCGGCACGGATAGCCTCAAGGCCCTTAGCGACCTTGGTGGCATAGGCGGTAATGACCGGGCGATAGGTACGGCGTGCCTCGCGAACCATCGTGGTGGCCTCGATGTTCATGAGCTTGTTGTACTTCTCGAGCTTGCAGTCGTAGCGGCACTGAGCCTCGGCCTTGGTCAGGACACCCGTCTCCTCAAAGAGCGCAATGGCCTTATCGGAAACAAAGGCGGGCAGGGCATCGGCCGTGGTCTTGTTGTTGGCAAGGCCGCGCTTCTCGGCCTCAACGGGCCACTCATCGGAGTAGCCGTCGCCAGAGAACAGGATGCGCTGGTGATCGGTCAGGACCTTCTTGCAGTACTCGAGCGCGGCGTCCTGGAACTTATCCTCGGGCGTGCCCTCAAGCGCGTCGGCGAAGGACTTGAGCGACTTGGCCACGGCGGCATCGAGCACCAGGTTGGAGTCGGAGACGTTCTGCTCGGAGCCGCAGGCACGGAACTCGAACTTGTTGCCGGTGAAGGCAAACGGGGAGGTGCGGTTGCGATCGGTGTTGTCCTGCATCAGCTTGGGCAGGGTATCGGCGCCCAGGTCGAGCACGCCGCGCGTGGCATGGACGGAAGCCTTGCCATCGATGATCTTCTCGACAACCTCGGTAAGCTGGTCACCCAGGAAGATGGACATAATCGCCGGAGGAGCCTCGTTGGCGCCCAGACGATGGTCATTGCCGGCCGAGGCAACAGAGGCACGCAGGAGCTCCTGATAGTTATCGACGGCCTCGATCACCGCGGTGAGGAAGACGATGAACTGCAGGTTGTCGAGCGGGGTGTCACCCGGATCGAGCAGATTCTCGGACTCGGTGCCGAGCGACCAGTTGTTGTGCTTGCCCGAACCGTTGATGCCCTCGAACGGCTTCTCGTGCAGCAGGCAGACCAGGTCGTGGCGGGAGGCGATGAGCTTCATCTTCTCCATCATGACCAAGTTCTGGTCGATGGCCTCGTTGACCTCACCGTAGACGGGGGCGAGCTCATGCTGGCAGGGAGCGACCTCGTTGTGCTTGGTCTTGGCGGGAATGCCGAGCGCCCACAGCTCGTCGTCCAGATCCTTCATATAGGCCGAGACGGTGGGGCGGATAGCGCCAAAATAGTGCTCCTCGAGTTCCTGGCCCTTGCAGGGGGCAGCACCAAAGAGGGTGCGGCCGGTGATGACCAGGTCCTTGCGCTTGCGGTAGGCGTCCTTCTTGATCAGGAAGTACTCTTGCTCGTCACCCACGGAAGGAACGACTTTCTTTGGCGTCTTGCCGAACAGCGCCAAAACGCGCTTGGACTCACGCGAGAGCGCGGTCATGGAGCGCAGCAGCGGGGTCTTCTTGTCCAGGGCCTCGCCCGTGTAGGAGCAGAAAGCCGTGGGGATGCACAGGACATCGTCCTTGATAAAGGCGGGGCTGGTGGGATCCCAAGCGGTGTAGCCACGGGCCTCGAAGGTGGCGCGCAGGCCGCCGTTGGGGAAGCTGGAGGCATCGGGCTCGCCCTGGATGAGGTTCTTGCCCGTAAACTTGGTAATGGCGGTGCCGTCGTGGTTAGGCTCGAGGAAGCTGTCGTGCTTCTCGGAAGTGATGCCCGAAAGCGGCTGGAACCAGTGCGCGTAGTGCGTAGCACCCTTGGAGATGGCCCAGACCTTCATGGCATGGGCAACGGCGTTGGCCACATCCAGGTCGAGCGGCTCACCGCCCTCGAGGGTTGCAGCAAGGCGCTTCCAAATGTCCTTGGGGAGGCAGTCCTTCATGACTTCCTCAGAGAACACCATGGTCCCGAAGCGGTCAGTAAGTTCGGCCATACGGAACTCCCTTCGTATCGGCACCGCGTGAGAAGCGGTGTTGATTACTAACGAACGAGCCTTAGCTTAGACTCGCCGTGTTTCCGCGACATTACCGTTATGTTGCTGTCACGAAACCAATCAATGAGGTTACAGCAACACAGGATTATTACCACCCTCAACAGCCAACGAACTGCATAAATTGCAGACCTCCCCGCATGGTTTAAGGGTAGTCTTTTTGGGACGGGGCTTTTTTAGCTACCCATCCGGTATCTTCGAAGCTCAAGGCAATATTTGACATAGGGTAGCTAAAAATGCCCCGTCCCAAAAAGACTACCCTGGGCAGCTGGTTGATGGGCATAGAGGCACGTCCCAAATGAGCTACGTTGTTATAGGGAATGACGATAGCGAAGCATCTTCGATTGGTATTCCCAAATGGCAAGTAAAACTCCAGCGTGGCGCAGCGGTGCTGTAGAATCCTTACAACACATCGCACTAAAGTATCTAAAGGAGCACGATATGCGCGTCGACGAGGTTTTTAAGCAGGCGGCATCCCTGGGCACCGTGCCCGTTTCGTTTGAGATGTTCCCGCCCAAGGGCGAGCTCACCCTCGATACGGCTCGCAAGGTGGCAGGCAGTCTGTGCAAGCTTTCGCCGAGCTTTGTCTCGGTCACCTGCTCTGCCGGCGGCTCGGGCAACGGCGCCACCACCGCCCCCATCGCGCATATGATTACGAGCGAATTCGATACGCCCTCGGTGGCACACCTCACCTGCATCGGCCGCACGCATGCCGATATCGCCGCCAAGATCGATGAGTACCGCACCGCCGGCGTGAATAACATCCTGGCACTGCGTGGCGATCTCCCTGCCGGCGCGACCGAGGACGACAAGCCCGCCTCCGAATACGCCTACGCCCGCGACCTCATCCCCGAGCTCGTCGACGCCGGCTTTTGCGTGGGCGCCGCGGCCTACCCCGAGGGCCACATTGCCTGCGAGGACCTCAGCCTCTCGGTCGAATACCTCAAGCAAAAGCAGGACTCCGGCGCAAGCTTCTTTGTGACGCAACTTTTCTTTGATAATGAGTGCTTCTACCGCTTCCGCGAGCTTGCCGATAAAGCGGGCATCACGGTGCCCATCACCGCGGGCATCATGCCGTTTATGAGCAAGTCCCAGATCAGCCGCATGGTCTTTATGTGCGGAGCGTCGCTGCCCTCCCCCGTCATCAAGATTCTCGCCAAGTACGAGAACGACCCCGAGAGCCTGCGGGCAGCCGGTGTAGAGTATGCCACCCGCCAGCTTTGCGACCTCAAAGAGCACGGTGCCGACGGTCTGCACCTGTACACTATGAATCGTCCTGCGATCGCCGCGACCATTATGGAGCGCCTAGGGTAATGGAAAAACCGCACATCGATACAACCACTGTCGAAGTGCCGGCTGACCTTGCGTCGCCGGCGCTTTACCGTATCGACACTGCCCATCATCCCCGAGTCGACCGTGCCGAGATGCTGCGCTATCTGGGCTACGGCGGTCAGCAGATTGAGCCTGAACTGTCACGACGAATTGAGCTTGTGGTCGAGCGCCTAGAACTGGACATTGAGCCCCGTGGCGTGCGATGCGTGTTTGCCGTCGATGCCACGGGCGTCGACGAGCAGGGTGAGCCCTGCATCCGCTTGGTTGGCACGAACGTTGAGCTGCGGGGTCGCGATATCTATCGACATCTCAAAGACGCCCGCTTTGCCGCGCTCATGGCATGCACCCTCGGCATGGACGCCGAGCGTCGTCTGCGCACCACGGGAGCCCAGCAACCCCTGGAGGGGGCAGTGCTCGACGCCGCGTGCTCTGCCTATGTGGAAGCCGCCGTCGAGCAGATGGACCAGCAAGTCAAGACCGCGGCGGCCGCACACGGACTCGCCGGTAACTGGCGCTTCAGTCCCGGCTACGGCGACTGCCCGCTTACGGCACAGCGCTCGATCGTAAATGTGCTCAACGCCACACGGCTCATCGGGCTTACCGTCACACCTACCAGCCTGCTCATGCCCACCAAGAGCGTGACCGCGGTGATCGGTCTGTTTGACGGCGAGGTCCACGACGCCCAGAGCCGCCCCACCTGCACTATCTGCCGCATGCGTGAGCACTGCCGCTTCCGCGCCGCCCACACCACCTGCTATTCCAGCCATTAGGAGCCATCGATGTTTACTCCGCTTATCACTCATGATTCTGACGGTACTGCGCTGGCGGCACCTGTCAATACTGCGCGCTGTAACGGCGCCGCGTACAAGACGCGCACGATCGACGACCTGCACATTAAGGATGAACGCCTGCGTGCGGCCATCGAGGGCACGGGGCACCTGCTGTTTGACGGCGGCATGGGCACCATGTTGCAGGCCGCCGGCATGAAGGCGGGCGCTCTGCCCGAGCTGCTCAACTTTGAGGAGCCCCAGGTTATCACCGATATCCAACGTCAATATGTCGAGGCTGGCTGTGACGTAATCACCGCCAACACCTTTGGCGCCAACGCCCACAAGCTCGACGGTGCTGCCACCGTGGCAGACGTCTTTGCCGCGGCCGTCACCTGCGCCCGCGAGGCCGGCGCCCGCTACGTCGCCGGCGACATCGGCCCCATCGGCGCCCTGCTGCGCCCCCTGGGCACCCTCAGCTTTGACGAGGCCTACGACCTCTTTGCCGAGGAAGTGCACGCCGGCGTCGCTGCGGGCGTCGACCTCTTTATTATCGAGACTATGACCGACCTGGCCGAGATCAAGGCGGCAGTCCTCGCCTGCCGCGAGAACTCCGACCTGCCCGTCTTTGCCACCATGACCTTTGAGGAAGACGGACGCACCTTCCTGGGCACGAGCCCCGAGGTGGCCGCCATCACGCTCGACGCCATCGGCGCCGACGTTTTGGGCATCAACTGCAGTCAGGGACCGGCCGAGCTCCGCGGGCTCGCCGAACGCATGCTCACCGTTACCGACAAGCCCGTTATGGTGCAGGCCAATGCGGGACTCCCCCGCGTGGACGACAACGGCAACACCGTCTTTGATGTCCAGGCCCCCGAGTACGCCGAGGCCGTCGCCGGCATGATCGAGGACGGCGTGAGCGTCGTGGGCGGTTGCTGCGGTACCACGCCCACGCACATGGCGGCACTTCGCACCCTCATCGACAACCACACGCCCAGCTCGCGTCACCGCAAGCCCAGCATGTCGGTCACGAGCGCCCAGACCGTGGTGGACCTTCCCTGTGACGGCCACAAGATCGCCGTCATCGGCGAGCGCATCAATCCCACCGGCAAAAAGCGCCTACAGCAAGCGCTGCGCGACGGCGACCTGGACTACGTCGTGAGCCAGGGCATCAGCCAGCAGGAGCAGGGCGCCGACATCCTGGACGTCAACGTGGGCCTGCCCGAGATCGACGAGGTCAAGATTATCCAACAGGCCACCGAGCAGCTCCAAGGCTCCACGCTGCTGCCGCTGCAGATCGACTCCACCGATCCCGCCGCCGTCGAGGCCGCCGTACGCCGCTATGCCGGCAAGCCCATCATCAACTCCGTCAACGGCAAGCAGCAGATCATGAATGAGATCTTTCCGCTGGTCGCCCACTACGGCACCAATGTCGTCGGCCTCACGCTCGACGAAGGCGGCATCCCCGATACCGCCGAGGCTCGCTTCGCCATCGCCGAGCGCATCGTGGCCGAGGCCGCCCGCTACGGCATCGGACCGGACCGCATCCTCATCGACTGCCTGGTCATGACCGCCTCAACCAACCAGCGCCAGGCCGAGCAGATCCTGCGCGCCATGTCCCTGTGCAAGGAGCGCCTGGGCGTCAAATGCGCGCTCGGCGTGTCGAACATCAGCTTTGGCCTGCCCGCGCGGCCGCTCCTGGGTTCGGTCTTTTTGGCTGCCGCCTTTGGCGCTGGCCTGGACGCCCCCATCATGAACCCGGGTTCCAAGCGCTTTATGGATACCGTCTACAGCTATCGCGTCTTGAGCGTTGAGGACGAGGGCTCGACCGGATACATCGAGCGCTACGCCGGCTGGACCGATCCGTACAAGATCGCCGCGAACCCGGCGGCGGCCCAGGCGGTATCGACCGACGCTGCGCCCGCTGTTGGCACCGCCGGCACCGACGGCAACGACGACCCGATTCGTCGCATGGTCGTCTCGGGCCGCAAAGGCGAGATCGCCGCCGAGACCGAGCGTCTGCTGGCAGACCACGACGCCATGGACCTCATCAACAATCACTTTATCCCCGCCCTCGACGAGGTTGGCGTCCTCTTTGACCAGGGCAAGTTCTTCTTGCCGCAGCTTATGGCCTCGGCCGAGGCCGCACGCGTGGGCTTCGACACCATCAAGCGCCTGATGCCCGCCGGCGAGATTGCCGACAAGGGCAAGATCTGCGTGGCCACCGTCAAGGGCGACATCCACGATATTGGCAAAAACATCGTTAAGATGCTGCTCGACAACTACGGATACACCGTCTTTGACCTGGGCCGCGACGTCGATCCGCAGGAGGTACTCAAGACCGTCAAGAAGCGCGATATCAAACTCGTCGGCCTCTCGGCGCTTATGACCACCACCGTCGTGGCCATGGAAGAGACCATCAAGCTGCTTCATGCCGAGGTGCCGGACGTCAAGATCATCGTAGGCGGCGCCGTACTCACCCCCGAATACGCCAAGCAGATCGGCGCGGACTACTACGCCAAGGACGCCGCCGAAAGCGCCCGTATCGCCGAAAAGGTCTTTGGGCGGTAACACAACGGAAACAACCCCGCACCAAAACGTGCCGCACGCGCCACTTGGCACGTGCGGCACGTTAGAATAGAAAAGACTATGCTCGTTTTGGCAGATAGGAGCGCAAGGATGGCGATCACGCCCGCAGAAATCGCGGAAACCCGCGGCATGGTTGAGGAGCAGAACCTCGACATCAGGACCATCACCATGGGTGTTTCGCTCATGGGTTGCGGTGACGAGAACCTCGACCGCATGTGCACGAAGATCTACGACCACGTGACGCACACGGCTGAACATCTGGTCGAGACCGCCGAGAACCTCGAGCGCGAGTACGGTATCCCCATCGTCAACAAGCGCGTTTCCGTCACCCCGGTGGCGCAGATCGCCGCGTGCTGCAAGGATGAGGACCTCACCCCCATCGCGCATGCCCTCGACCGCGCGGCAGAGACGCTCGGCATCGATTACCTGGGCGGCTTCTCCGCACTCGTCCAGAAGGGCATCGGCGACGCCGACCGCCGCGTCATCCAGTCAATCCCCCAGGCGCTCGCTACCACCAGCCGCGTCTGCTCCAGCGTCAACGTCGCTAGCCTGCGCGCCGGTATCAACATGGATGCCGTGCTCATGGCCGGCCAGACCATCATCGACGCCGCCAAGCTCACGGCCGACCAGGATTCCGTTGGCGCCTCCAAGTTTGTCTGCTTTGCCAACATGGTCGAGGACTCCCCGTTTATGGCGGGCGCCGTCCACGGCGGTGGCGAGGCCGACGCCGTCATCAACGTAGGCGTCTCGGGCCCCGGCGTTATGGCCGCAGCCCTGGAGACGCTGCCCGATTCCGCATCGATGATGGAGGTCGCCGAGAAGATTAAGCAGACCGCCTTTAAGATCACCCGCGCCGGCGAGCTCATGAGCCGCGAGGCCGCCCATCGTCTGGGTGTCGAGAAAGGCATTGTCGACCTGTCGCTGGCTCCCACGCCTGCCATCGGCGACTCCGTCGCGCGCATCCTCGAGATCATCGGCGTGGGCACCTGCGGTGGCCCGGGCACGACCTGCGCGCTCGCCATGCTCAATGATGCCGTCAAGAAGGGCGGCGTCATGGCCAGCTCCAGCGTGGGTGGTCTCTCCGGCGCTTTCATCCCCGTGTCCGAGGATGCCGGCATGATCGCCGCCGTCGAGGCCGGTGCGCTTTCGCTCGAGAAGCTCGAGGCCATGACCTGCGTGTGCTCCGTCGGCCTGGACATGATCGCTATCCCCGGCGACACCCCGGTCGAGACCATCGCCGGCATCATCGCCGACGAGATGGCCATCGGCGTCATCAACAACAAGACCACGGCCGTCCGCGTGATTCCCGCCATTGGCAAGGGCGTGGGCGACTGCGTCGAGTACGGCGGCCTGTTCGGCCGTGCACCCATCATGCCGGTGAACCCCAACGCCGGCACCGTGCTTGCCCATCGCGGTGGACGCTTCCCGGCACCGCTGAACTCGCTGAAGAACTAGCTGAGGGGTTCGGGCGAGGAGCCCCGGGGAGGGCAAATATATAAGGTCGCCTGCTCGAACAGTCCTGACTCGCACGGAGAGCACATTAAGTGCTCTCCGGCTCGTGCGGAACTCGCGATCGACCTTATATATTTGCCCTCCCCGGGGCTCCCGCACAACGGGACCTCAGTTGGGTTCTATCCCGGTTGCAGTTGCTTCGCTCCTGCACCACTAGGCTGGTACGGCGGCTTGGCAGTGGAACGGTTCTTTTTCTGATATATGCTGGTTGCGGCTCTTCTTTTGGGAGGAGTCGCTTTTTTGTTGCTAGGAGGTTGGCCCGTGGTTGATGGGGAGAATCGTTCTGAGCTGCTTTCTGCGGATTGGAATGGCGAATGGATGCGCCTGCAAGTTGATCGGCGGCGGGCTGATGATTCTTTTGAGTGGGATAAGCGGGCTCGGCATTTTCGTCCGCTGGAGACTGCCCCGTATGCTCGGAATTTTATAAAGCTATTGGCGCTTGAGCCCCGCGAGTCGGTGCTGGATATGGGATGTGGGGCTGGGTCGATTGCTATTCCGCTTGCTCAGGCTGGGCATCCTGTGATTGCGGCTGATTTCTCCCCTGCTATGTTGGGCACGCTTGATGCTGGCATTGAGTACTATGGGCTCGAGAATCGCATTACGCCGCTTGAGCTTGCTTGGGATGATGATTGGGATTTGGTTGGACCGGTCGCAAAGGCGGTGGATGCTGCCTTTGCCAGTCGGTCGGTTACGACGACTAATCTAAAAGGTGCGCTTGCCAAGCTTGATCGTACGGCTCGTCGGCGTTGTGCCGTCACGATGGTCGCCAACTCCAGCCCGCGCTATGATCTGCACCTGATGAACGCCATCGGCGCCTCGGTTACCTGCAGCAATGGCTTTGTGTATGCCTTTAATATCCTTATTCAGATGGGTGCGCTGCCGCAGGTCACGTACTTTGAATCGCATCGTCGCGATACCTTCGACAGCCTTGAAGCAGGTGTGGCGGATTTTTCCCGTATGCTCGAGCATGGCAACGAGGATAAGATCGACCGCCTGCGCGACTACATCGCTCAACACATGATTGAGAACCCCCATGCCGGTGAGCCGGGCTCCAAGGGCGTGCCGCTGGGGCGCTATATGCTCGATCATGTCCGCAAGGTTCGTTGGGCGTTTATTGCATGGGAACCGGTCTCTGCGCCCAGCTCATAGCCTGTTCGCAGCCCGCACCGCCCACTCACTCGGCATCCGCATTCTTTGCGAACTGGGCAAACGCACTCCACACCGCGCCGTTCCTGCGCTATCGTGGGACAGCTCACGTAGATTTAGGCCCCGTCGCGGGGCGCCCCATACATAGAAAGCGAGAACCCATGGCACTGACAGGAGCCCAGGTCAAGCAGCTTCGCAGCATGGCCCATCACCTTAACCCCGCCATCATCATCGGCAAGTCCGATGTCAACGAGGGCACCGTCGAGCAGACGGTCGCCTACTTGGAGAAGCACGAGCTCGTTAAGTGCTCCGTGCTGGACGGCTCCAGTCTTTCCGCCCGCGAGGCCGCCGAAGAGCTTGCTGAGCGCTGCCACGCCGAGGTCGTCCAGGTCATCGGCCGCAAGTTCTCGCTGTATCGCGAGTCCTCGCGCAAGGATATCGAGAAGATCAAGCTCGTCTAAGAGCCAATGATCCGGCGAGCCAACACATAGCAAGCTTACGGGCGCCCAAGTACTTCGGGCGCCCGTTTTTTTATCGCTCGACCAGCACGCGGTTGAGCCGACCCTCCACCAAGCGCTCATATAGACGCCGCGTCTCGGGCTCGGGTACGCCATCGACCTGCTCCCTCAGATGGTGCATATGCCCGCTGTACAGCTCGACGATATCGCGCCTCCGCCCCGCCGCGCTGTAGACACGCATGGCACAGCGCACCATATCCTCACGCGCCGTTTCCTGCCGAAGCCCCGACTCCGCCAGCCAAATCGCCGACTGCAGATCGTTTTCTTCTAGAGCGGCATTTGCTCCCTTAATCATGCAATCGATGTACTTTGACTGCATAATGCGTCGCATACGCAAAAAGTAGGTGGGATTACAGCCATTGGGAACATACAGCGGTCCGGCATAAAGCTGCTCAATCTTAAGGCACAGCTCAACTAAATGGGGCCCGCGCGCACCCGTACGATTTCCCAAAACCTCACGGCTTATCTGGTCAAACAGCCGCACATCGGTCTTGACGTAGTCGCCGTTGAGTCCGATGCATTCATTTTGGATGAGTACACACGACTTGCCATCCGGCGTCGGTCCCAAAGCCGACCGCAAGCGCGATATCGTCGAGTACAGGTTGTTACGGGCGCTATTAAACTCGGCATGGGGCCACAGCTCCATTGCCAGCGTCTCGCGGTCGACGAGCGCATCCATGCCCAGTGCAAGCCGCTCGGCAAGCGTCGCCGCCTTCTTGCGGCGCCACATTTTGTCCGTGATGGGAAACCCGTCGCGCTCGGCGCGAAACGCACCAAACATGCGAATCTCGATATGGTCGATGGTATCAACGGCTTCAACCTCGCTGGCCTGGAACAGGCGCTCGCCCTCCCCTTCCAAATCGTCGCGCAGCGAGTACCGCGACAGCTCTCGCACGGGAAGCTTCTTGCGTATCCTGGCCGCCGGCTCGCCCAGACAATGCATGGCAAGGCGCGCAAAGAGCCGATACGATGGCTCTAGAATCCCCGCACGATTCATGGACATCCAGGCCGCAAGGTCGCTGTCTCGGCCCGCACAGGCCAAATGCAGCGCCACCATCCAGGCCTCCGCTCCACCAACCTGTGTCTGGCTTATATCGAGTAACTCCGCTTCCTCGCGCACCGAAACCATCGAGGTGTTACGCAGATACGCCGCGCGCTCCAGCAGCAATGCGTTATCGCGCATGTACGCAATCGACTCCTCGGCAAGTTTGAGCACTTGGACCGCACGGAACTTTGCATTAACCGGCCGTCCCTCTGCCAGCGACTGCCAGCCTTCTAGCAACAGGCCAAACAGCTGAATCTGGTTGTCGCGCATGCGCACGGCAAAACGATCGAGCTCGTTGAACGCCGCGTCGTCGGTTACCGGCAAGCCGGAAAGGAGCCGCCGTGCCGCCAACACCATACGCACCCAGATAGCCATCGCCTTAAGCCCACGTACGTCGAGCGCCTCCCGCACCACCGTCATCTCGTCGTCGCGCTCGTCGGTTCCCGCGAACGACCCATCAAAGAGCTCCACCAGCATGCTATCGGCCCGTGTAACAATCCCTGCAATGTCGAGCTCGCAGTCGTAGGCCTTGCTCGTTTTGAGCCGCTGTAGAACGCCGCCGTCATCTCCCCGCTCGGTCAGACAGCGCTTGACCTCGATATGCGCGGACAACATATCGAGTGCAGTATGGGATGTCTCGATTTCTGGCACGGCCAGGTTCGCAGGAAGCCCAAGCCCGTTGTCCCCATAGCAAACAGCCGTCAGTGTCTGGGCCACCCTCCACGAAACAGGATCTATTTCGCAGGCCGCCCGTTCGCCCCCGCGCTCGATAACCGATGCCATATAGCGAGCGAGCTTTGTATTGGACACGCTGACCGCTGCCAGATATACGCCAAGCGCCTCGGCAGGCGTTGGCTCTGGAGCCGGATCGTCGACATCGATCGTGCCCAGCGCCGCTCGGCAGATATCGGCCCCGTGCCCCGTCAGAGCAAGATCGACCCCATACTGACCAGCAAGTTCAAGGACCGCATCACGGTCCAAAAAGGCGTCCGCCAGGCCCATCGCCGCATCGCATCGGCCCGCCTTAAGCAAAATCCGGGCCGCCCTCGGAACAAGTTCGGGGCGAACCTCGGCCACCAACTTACGCAAACGCAAGCGTCCGTTATCCTCCGTACCCAGACACGTAAAACTCCGCTCGGCGGGGTCCAAGCCAAAGATCGGGTAGTCGCGTACAAAGTAGGACTGGTCGACCATCGACAGCCTCACCCCACAAGCCTCGAGTTCTGCGATATTGCCCTCGCCCATCAAAATCATGAGACATGCCACGCAAAACAGCGCATTATTGTCGAGCGAAGCCAGATCGGCAAGTGCCGCGCCATATACGTTGACAATCTCGTTTTCGAGCAGACCGGCTACGTCGCCTTGGCCATAAAGACCCGTCTGCAATGCCGAAACGAGCTCGGGCACGCCCTGCGTGAGCTGATAAAAGTCGAGCGACGTGCTGATCGAAAACGCCGATGCCCACGCCGAATACTCATAGGCATGCACCTTGAGCATCTGCGCATTGATCTTAACCGAATCGCCCAGCCCGTGAATCAGCTGACGATTTGAAGGACGGCAGGAGATAAAGACCCCTACCCCCATAGCGCGCAGGCCGCGAATCCTGTCGATGAGGTCTTCGGTATCGTGCTGATCGAGGTTTGGCACATTATCAATCGCGATAAGGGAGTGCGGTTTGTCTTTGAGTTCTTCGGTAACCACCTCGAGCTGCATAAACACCTCGCGCCCAATGGCGCGATCGGCCTCGATAATCCGCACGGGGCCTCGCGTCGGGTCGCATTTAACCTCATGGGTGTACTGCAGCAGCACCGAGGTCTTTCCAAACCCGTCGGGCGCATAAAGAACCACGATGCCGGCCTTTCGGCCCTTGGCTATAAGCTCATTCATCAAGCGCTCGCGTCGCACCATATAGCCTCCGCCCAGCGGCATCAGCTCGAGGTCGTCTATACTGCTCAAATCGTTTACCATGCCCGCTCCTCAACTCGACCGTATGGACACTGTAACCGCAAGACCATACAGGCCGCGCTATAAATAGAGCGACCTTGTGCTTTAGGTTGTCTTTTGGTACGCAAGCGGCAAGTTTTTGTACAGCAAGGGCAGATTGTTATTAATCCCCCGATTAATCGGTCTTTAAGCAGGTAAATGAGCTTGTCAGCTTGTCCCATCTAAGCGGCAGTGTAACGTAAATGAACAAGGTTCAGCCATGTCATTCAACTCGCCTAGCACCCGCTACCGTCTACGACCTTTTAGTGGCATTTTTGCATAGAATATGGTATGGGATGAATCAAGCTGTTGGGCATCCAGCATTCGTCAAGCTTGCGGCAAGATCTTGGTCAAGTGGGCGGAAAGGGATAGCAAAAAGGCCCCCGCAATGCGGAGGCCTTAGGCAAGGCTATGTCGAGGTGCAGGATTCGCGCTACTCGCAGAGCGAAAGGGCGGCCTCGTCGGCAACGACAACGCAGTTGGTGTGCAGCTGTAGGATCGAAGCCGGGCACTCGGGCGTAACCGGGCCATAGCACATGTCATGCACGGCCTGAGCCTTGGCCTCGCCGTTGGCGACGACCAGGATCATGCGGGCATACATGATGGTCTGGGTACCCATGGTGTAGGCCTGACGAGGGACATCGTCGATGCTGTCGAACAGACGGCTGTTGGCCTGAATGGTGCTCTCGGTGAGATCGACGCAGTGCGTGCCCTTGGAGAAGTGGTCATCGGGCTCGTTGAAGCCGATATGACCGTTGTTACCAATGCCGAGCAGCTGCAGATCGGGATAACCGGCGGCAGCGACGACCTTGTCGTACTCAGAGCAGGCAGCGGCGGCATCGGGGTTGGAACCATCGGGCACATGCGTGTTGTTCAGGTCGATGTTGATGTGATCGAAGAAGTTCTTACGCATAAAGTAGTGATAGCTCTGGGGATCGTCGTGCGAAAGGCCGCGATACTCGTCCAGGTTGTAGGTGCTGACCTCGGCAAAGTCGACGTCGCCCTTCTTGTACCAAGCAGCGAGCTGCTTGTAGGCACCGATCGGGGTAGAGCCGGTGGCAAGGCCCAGCACACAGTCGGGCTTGAGGATAACCTGCGCCGAGATAATATTGGCGGCCTTGCGGCTCATATCCTCGTAGTCTTTAGCTTTAATGATCTTCATTACGCATCCTTTCTCGTACAAGAGAGGCAAGGCTCCCCTTACAAGCACTTGCCCGCGGCCCGCGTCGGCCGCAACCAACGTGTGCGGCCACCAGGGCGAGGTCGCGTAATGTATGTGTCTCGTGTCTAGCCGCGTCGAGGCCCCTGCCCGTCCACGGTGACCCGAAGCCTTTTAGCTTCGGACAAATCCCATCTTGCCACGGAGGGCGCCCTCTTTCAAGGGCGCCCTCCGTAAACGTGTTTGAATTGTAGGCTAATGGCCACGTGCACTTGCTAGCGCTCGCGAGCAACGATGAGCTGGTCCATCTCTTCGACATGCACGCCAACGGAGCCCTTGATGCTCGAGAACTCAACGGAGTTGCACACCAAGATGGGAACCGTCACATCGTAGCCCTCGGCAGCAATTGCCTCGCGATCAAACTCAATGAGCACATCGCCCTTATGGACGATGTCACCCACTTGCGCATGTACGGTAAAGTGCTTGCCCTCGAGCTGAACAGTGTCCAAACCAACGTGGATGAGCACGTCCAGGCCATCGACCGTGTTAAGCGCAACGGCGTGCCCCGTGGGAAAAATGGCCTCGACCTTGGCATCAGCCGGTGCAATCACACGCGTTCCGGTGGGCTGAATCGCCACGCCCTGGCCCAAAAGACCGGTGGCAAACGTCTGGTCGTTTACCTCGGAGAGCGGAATGACGTCGCCCGAGATGGGAGCATCCAGCGTAAGGACTCGACCACGCATACCAAAAGACCTTAGGACTTTAGTGAACATGCTCCCCCTCGGACATACCAATCAATCAAATAACCTTAACAGTTTACCACTTGGCACCCATTTTTGACCATTAGGGAAGTTCGCGCTTGACAACCTCGACGATGTCGTCGACAACGCGCTGGGTCAGCTCGTGCGTCTCGGCCTCGGCCATCACGCGGACCAGTGGCTCGGTACCGCTCGGACGCACCAGAATGCGGCCGCGGCCGTCAAGCTCCTTCTCGGCAGCAGCGACGGCATCCCAGATGGGCTGGCAATCGTCCAGACCAGCCTTGTTGTCGGAATGCACGTTAACGAGTACCTGCGGGTACTTCTTCATGATGCCGGCAAGATCGGTGAGGGTACGACCGGTGCGCTTGAGCACGGCCAGCAGCTGCAGAGCCGTCACCAGGCCGTCACCGGTGGTGTTGTGCTCCAGGAAGATGATGTGGCCGGACTGTTCGCCGCCGATGACGGCGCCGTCCGCGAGCATGCGCTCCAGAACGTAGCGGTCGCCCACGGCAGTCTGAACCATCTCGAAGCCTTGCTCCTTCATAGCGATGGAGAAGCCAAGGTTGCACATGACGGTCGAGACGATCTCGGAGTTGGCGAGCTTGCCGCGAGCGGCGAGGTCAGAACCGCAGATAGCCAGGATGTAGTCACCGTCGATCTCATTGCCCTCGCTGTCCACGAACAGTACGCGGTCGGCGTCGCCGTCGTGGGCCAGACCGATGTCAGCATGGGTGCGCAGTACGAGCTCGCGCAGGGGCTCGAGGTGAGTGGAGCCGCACTCAACGTTAATGTCAGTGCCGCAGTAATCGGTGTTGATGGCATGGACCGTGGCACCCAAGCGCTGCAGAGCGACGGGCGTAGTCTGGCAGGAAGCACCGTGACCGCAGTCGACGGCAACGACCAGGCCGTCGAGCCTCAGGCCATCAAGCGTATCGATGGCGTGGTCGACGTATGCCTTGCGGGCATCCTTCATCTTAATGATGTGGCCCACGCCGGCACCGGTCGGCAGCGTGTCGGCAGCCATGGCTTCTTCGGACATGACCCAGGCGCTGATCTCTTCCTCGACAGCATCGGGAAGCTTCATGCCCTTGCGGCTAAAAAACTTGATGCCGTTGAACTCCGGCGGATTATGCGAAGCAGAGATGACGATGCCGCCGTCGAGCTCGTTCTGAACGGTGAGCAGGGCCACGGCCGGCGTGGGGATGACGCCGCAGCAGTGCGGACGGCCGCCCTCGGCCATGATGCCGGCGGTCAGAGCGCTCTCGAGCATAGTGCCCGAAAGACGCGTGTCGCGGCCGACACAGATATCCGGACCAAGGAACTTGGTCGCCGCGCGGCCCAGGCGAAACGCGAGGTCGCACGAGAGGCCGGCATTGGCGACGCCACGGACGCCGTCGGTACCGAAGATGTTCTGGGGCATAGGATCGCTCCTTCCCTAGCAGGCGATATGCAACCGCCCACCCTAGTCGAAAAAGAAAAGCGGGACCCGCCGAGGAATCGGCAGGCCCCGCTTGTACATTGTATCTCGAAAGGAGATAAAACCTTAGCGCTTGGAGAACTGGGGAGCGCGGCGGGCCTTCTTGAGGCCGTACTTCTTGCGCTCGACCACGCGAGCATCGCGCGTAAGGAAACCGGCCTTCTTGAGATCAGCACGGTAGTCGCCAGCGTTCAGAAGAGCGCGAGCAATGCCCAGGCGCAGAGCGCCAGACTGACCGGAGATGCCGCCGCCATCGCACAGAGCGATAACGTCGAACTGACCGGCAGTGTCGGTCACCTTGAAGGGAGCAAGAGCGTTCTCAACGAGCTGATGACGGCCGAAATACTGCTCGGCGTCACGCTTGTTGATGGTCACCTTGCCGGTGCCGGGGACGAGACGGACGCGGGCGACGGCGTTCTTACGACGGCCGGTACCCTGGTAGACAACGGTGTTCTCAGCCATCTTTAAGCCTCCAGCTCAATCTTCGTGGGGTTCTGGGCAGCGTGCGGATGCTCGGCACCAGCGTAGACCTTAAGCTTGGTCATCTGGGCACGGCCGAGGGTGGTCTTGGGCAGCATGCCGCGAACAGCGCGCTCGATGACCTTCTCCGGGTGCTTCTCCATAGCCTGGCGGAAGCTCTCAGCCTTAAGGCCGCCGTTGTAGCCGCTGTGGCGATAATAGGTCTTCGTGTCGGCCTTGTTACCGGTAAGCTGGACCTTATCGGCGTTGATGACGACAACGAAGTCGCCGCAGTCGCTGTTGGGCGTGAACTGAGGCTTGTTCTTACCGCGCAGGATCATTGCGATCTGGGTGGCAAGACGGCCCAGGACAGCACCATCGGCGTCGACGAGAACCCAGTTGCGCTGGACCTCGCCCTGCTTGGCGTAGTGAGTCGATTTCGAAATCACTTAGACTCCTCCATGTACAGTACGTGTTGTTACAGAGATTCACGGGGCTCTGCAAGTAACCCGTCCATATTACCCCGCTCGCCGTACGAGTCAACAGGTATTTTGACTCCGACCAGAGTTTCTGCACATGTCGTCCATGGGTCATGACGTCGCGACACTAGCGCTCGACAAACGCCTCGATATCTCCCAGCAGGCGCTTTGCCTCCTGGCGGCCCTGAATATACAGGTCGAGGAGCTTTGCCGGATCGTGCTCAACATGGCCGACCTCGACCGGCTTTTGCGGAGCAACGACCAGCGCACGGCCCTCACGCTCATACTTCCACAGATGCATGCGCTGGATGTTATAGCGGTCGTGGCGCGTCTCGATAGCCTCAAGCAGATAGGGGTAGTCGGCATAGCGGGCTCGTGCGGCGGGCATAAACTCGTAGGGCTTTTTCTCGTACGAGCGATCCTGCGTGACAATGACGACCGCGCGATCGAAGCCTGCCTCCTCCAGCACGTGCTCGATGGGGACCGAATCGGCTACGCCACCGTCGACGTATTTGTGCCCGTCAATCTCGACCGGCGGCGTCACCAGCGGCAGCGACGTCGATGCGCGCACGGCGTCGAGGTCGAGCACGGCACTTTTGACCGACAGGTACGCGGCGGTTCCAAAGAGCATGTCCGTCGCGACGGCGTACATCTCGATGGGGCTCGCGTCGAACGTCTCGCTGTCAAAGGGATCCAGGCGGTCCTGGACATCGTTGAAGATAAAGTCGTAGCCGACGATGGAGCCCGTGGACGCAAACGATGCGGCGCCCATGAAGCGGTTGTCGTTGCAGAAAGCCAGGTTGATGCGGTTAGCACGGCCGATCTGGTGCGACTTGTAGTTCACACCGTTGAGGGCGCCGGCCGATACGCCATATACCGCCGGAATCTCGACGCCGGCCTCCATGAAAACGTCAAGCACGCCCGCGGTAAACTGCCCGCGAAAACTACCGCCCTCCAGGACGAGCGCGACCCTGCCGGCGTTCTTTGCTTTATCTTCTGCAGTCATGTTGACCTCCTGCTGTTTCGTTTTGGCCTTCTTCTACCCAGTTTTGGGATGGAGGGCGTGTAGGTTTTGGAGTTGAGGAGGGCGGGGCGGCTGGCGGAAAGCACGTCCCGTTCTGAGGGGCGATTCCGGGACGCGCTTTCCGCCTGGGCTTCCATTGGGAAAGCGCGTCTCACTCTGCGTTGCTGCGGGGCACGGCAGGCTGCAGCGCGATCGGCATCGCGTCTATATCTAGTCGAGGCATTGCGCGGAGAATCCGCGTATTTGCTTCGCAAATCCGCACCGGCTTCGGCCGCCTGCCGGCGTCCTCGCCCGCGGGCTAAAAACGCTCACGCGTTTTCTTTACGCCCGCGCCCTGCATAGAGTTCGATTCTCCGCGGTTTGGGGGGATCCGTTGATGCTGGGCGAGGCCAGCTGAGATTCGATTAACATCGCACCCATTTTGAGTCGGAAGTTTGCGCGGAGAATCCGCGTATTTGCTTCGCAAATCCGCACCGGCTTCGGCCGCCTGCCGGCGTCCTCGCCCGCGGGCTAAAAACGCTCACGCGTTTTCTTTACGCCCGCGCCCTGCATAGAGTTCGATTCTCCGCGGTATCTATAATTAATAAAAAAGCAGGTAGAGACACTTCTCTACCTGCCTGTAACTATTGGTGGAGGCGCGGAGAATCGAACTCCGGTCCACGAAAGCCCCCTGATTGGCATCTCCAAGCTCAGTCGCTGGTTTAGTCTCGGACGGCTTGCGCGCAGCGACACGCTCGCGGCGTCCTAACCGGTTCGGTCTTAGCCTGCACCATACCGATTACGTGCGCAGGCGCATTCCCCTAAAATGACGTCGCGCCGGTGTCGGGGAAATCACCGGGTTGACGCGCCGCTATAAACTAAGCAGCGAGAGCCATAGGCTCAAAAGAAGAGTTGTTGTCAATTCAATTTGACGGTACCCCTGTTTAACGAGGCAAGGAGACCTCGGCTTGCTTCCTCTCTCAGAGCTATCGTGTCGAAACCAGTCGCCCCCGAATGTCGGGAAAGTCTGGATGGCATTGGGCACGAGTACCCAACAGCCGTCGACTTTTCAAGGAACATACGGGGCGAGCCCCGCTTGTGAAGTGCTATGTTACCACGTTCTCAAGGAAGACAGCTGTTCTATCCACGAGCTGTGAAGACCCCAATGTGCGCTGTACTTCGCACTTTTGCTACCGATCGCGTCACGTATATTTTCGCCAAGCACAATTGACCCGTCGAAAGGACCGTTATGGATACCAAGCAGCAACTCGTCAATGCCCTCGCAGGCCTGGGCTCAACCATTACCGAAGCTATGGATGTCATCGAGGGCTTTGTCCCCTGCGGACATCCCGCCCTCACGGTATCGAACGCACTCGTCGCGCTGGACGCTGACGATGATGCAGCTCTCGCCCAGCAGCTTGAAACCGTCGAGGACTTTATCGACCACGTGAGTGAGAACCGCGGCGTGGCCGCCTACCACGGCATCGAGGTCGAGCTCGCGGGTCCCAAAGCCGATCTGCTCGCAGCAATCCGCGAGGTAGGAGCCCTTATGCAGACCGCAGGCGTCAAGAACACCCAGGTCAACGAGTGGATCTACCGCAGTCTGGCAGCACTCGACAGCTCCGACGAAAAGGCAGCCGAGCAGCTCGCAGAAAGTCCCGCCATTAAGGCCGAGCTTTTGTAAATAGCAGACGCGGGCCCCTTGGCTCATCGTCGTCCAAGAGGCCCGCAAGCAGTTCGCGTCAACCGATAGCCGCGCTGCCGCGTTCGGCCAAAGCAAGAATCGGCATCATTTGACGAGGTGTCTTTGCTGCAAGATCGGCATGTTCGAGCAGTTTGCGATCGTTAGTTACCAAGTAATCAACCTGCGCGCGCTTGCATGCGGCGAGCACCAAGTTGTCCTCGTAATCGCGATGGAGCGTCAGATATTTGTCGGCCAGCCAAAGATCCGACGCATCTGCACCCACGGCCGTGGCGTTTTCGGTCATATTTCGAACAAACGCCAGCGCCGCATCGCCAATCGCGCGGGCAGAAGCCTCGTCGAGCGCTCCCCCGCTGGCAAGAACGCTACGCTTCAGCTCGTGTTGGACAACGTACAGCACGTCCTTAGCGATATGCACCGGAAAGAACAGCAACGCCCCCGTCTCCGTCGCCCGCCCAATAAACGCACGCGCGGCAAGCGACTCGGCATGGTCGACGCAAAACGAATCAACCCATACGTTGGCATCCACCATTATTTTGAGGAAAGCCCCGCTCACAGGATCATCCCCTTTTGGCGATAGCGCTCGTCCATGGCTTCCGAATAGATTGTGTCCCAATCGCGATCGTCGGATACGTGCGACGTAGCGATGCCCAGGTCCGCGTAAAGCTGATCCGCCGCCGCCCATGATGCGGCGAACGGAGTATCGGGCGCGACGGTCTGCCGCCGGTCGTCGACGGCCGCAAGCACTTCCTCGCACTGCCCGCCACCCTGCGCGACCTTGGCCACCACCTTTTTGATGAGCTCAGGCAGTGACCTGCCCGAAAGCTGCAGCGCTTCCTCGGCGCGCTCTTTAACCGAGCGATCTATGCGAACATTCACCTGCGCCATGCTGCCAACGGTAGCCATCTCAACCTCACCTTCAGCATTTACTAGCAGTGCTAGCACGATCATATATCTGAGCTAACATCTCGTCAAACAAAAGAAGGCCTGCACCCTGGCGGCTGCGATGCCGCCAGGGTGCAGGCCATATACTCAATCGAAAACGCTAACGCAGGTACGCCTTTGCGTTGCCCAGGCTGTAGGCGATCGTTGAGCCGTTGTGCAGCAGTGACGACGTCTGCGGAGTGATCCTGCCGATAATACCCAATGCCAACAGCGCCGAGTTGGTGGGCATCACCTTAGAATAGGAACCCGTCAGACGATCAATGAGGCCCTGGCTCATGCGGCGCAGGCGCACGAGTGCGGCGAGATCCGTGTCGGCCAGGATGATGTCGGCGACCTCCTTGGCAATGTCGCTTCCACCGCCCATGGCCAGACCCACATCGGCCAGGCCCAGCGCCGGTGAGTCGTTGACGCCGTCGCCCACCATGGCAACGTGGCGCCCCTCGCGCTTAATCCGCTCCACATAGGCGTACTTGTCCTCGGGCAGCAGCTCGGCCTTAAACTCGTCGACACCCGCCTCGCGCGCAATGCGCTCGGCCGTGCGCTCGGAGTCGCCCGTAAGCATAACGACATGTTTGACGCCCAGCGCATGCAGGTCGGCGATGGCCTCACGGACCCCGGGCTTGAGCGGATCCTCGATGCCGAGCACGCCGACAACCTTGCCGTCGACCGCCAGATACAGCGGCGACAGGCCCTGCATCTGGGACTCGATTTGCTCCTTAATGTCGGAATCGAGCTGCGCACTCTCGTCCTCAAACACAAAGTGCGCGGAACCGATGATGGCGCGACGCCATTCGATGGACGAAGCGATGCCGTGCGCCACGATGTACTCGACGGCGGCATGGCGCTCGCGCTGTTCGAGCCCACGCTCGCGAGCAGCGTTGATGACTGCGCGCGCCACCGGATGCGGGAAATGCTCCTCCAGGCAGGCAGAAAGGCGCAGGACCTCATCCTCGCTCCAGCCGTCGGTCGTCAGCACGCAAGCCAGGCGCGGCTGCGCGAGCTCACGGAGGGCGGCGCGCAAAAAGGTCATGTAACCGGCCACGACAAACACCGCACGCAGAGGCGTCGGCAAGAACCAGCGGCGCGCGTAGTGGGCGCCGAAAAGTGTGGCAAAATCCATGACGAGCTTGTGCTTGCGTGGCTCAAGCTGCATCACGTAACCCGTCTTTGCGTCGGCAATGGCCTGGGCATCGAGCGCACCGACGGCGGCCAGCACGGCATCGCGGTGCGGCTCATCGTATTCGAGTGCCATCTGGCCGATGCGGCCATAAACGCGCACCTTGTGCACGCCGTCGATATCGCCGCTAAGCTTAAGAAGTGCATCGAGATCACTCTCTGGCACAGGACCCGCCAATTGAAGACGGGTCCTGCCGGGGATCTCGCTCATAATCGAGAATCTCATAGTTTGTGCCTGGGAGCGTTACTCGGCTGCCTCGTCAGCAGCGGCCTCGCTCTGGGTGATTTAGGCCGCCTCGGCAACCATGTCGTCGACATTAGCCTTGGCCTGCTCGACCATGTCCTGGTAGGCGTTCTTGATGCGCATGCCGCACGCGATACCCTGCACGCAGGCGTTCTTGACCGGGGCGCTGGTGAGCAGCTTGATGCCGTCCGTGCCGAGCAGAAAACCGCCACCGACAAGCAGGGTATTGAACGTCGACTTCTTCATGTTGCTTCTCCCTTTTGCCGCATTGGACGCGGCACGGTGCCTCAGCACCCGAGTAAACAAGTTTGCTTGAGAACACTTTTAGAAAATAGTTTAGTTCATCTAACTATTAAGGTCAACAAAGGTTAACTTTTTGGAAATCTTGGAGTCCAAATTCCATTCAGCCCACCCGACCCGAACGGCAGAGTCGTCACGGAACCCGGGAGCCCCGGCAGGGCGGGTGCTTCCTCAAAATGAGTTTCCTTCTAAAACAATGGGCGTGCCGACGGCACGCCCATTCACTCGATTTCATTCAGCCCACCTGACCCGAACGGCCGAGTCGTCACGGAACCGAGGGGCCGGGCGCAGGGCCTTGCCTCTCAATGAGTTCCGCACGAACAGGAGGCGCCAGTGGCGCCCCCGTCGTGAGTCAGGACTGTCCGAAATTGAGAGGCAAGGCCCTGCGCCCGGCCCCTCGGTTCCCGCTTACGAGAGCGACGTTCTCAGCAACTCGTTGAAGAGCTTCGGGTTGCCCTTGCCGCGGCTCGCTTTCATGCACTGGCCCACCAAAAAGCCGATGACCTTCTGGTTGCCGTCGCGGTACTGCTGCGCCTGCTCGGCACAGTTTGCCAACACCTCGTCCACGATCGGCTGCAGCGCGCCGGCATCGCTCACCTGACGCATGCCGCGCTCGTCGACGATCTTGTTGGGATCGTCGCCGGTCTGGGCCATGGCCTCAAAGACCTCGTGCGCCTGGTTGGAGCTGATGGCATCGGTCGCCAGCAGCTTGGCAAGAGCCGCCACCTGAGCCGGCGCGATGCCGGACTCAGCCAGCGAGGTACCCGCGTCCTTAAGGTAGGCGATCATCTCGTTGACCAGCAGGTTCGCGACCGTCTGGGCCTCCTTGCCAGCCATGCCGGCAGCAGCGGCCTCAAAGAACTCGGCAAACTCCGGGTCGCCGGCGATCTGCTCGGCGTCGGCGGCCTTAATGCCAAAATCGGCCTCAAAGCGGGCGCGCTTGGCATCGGGCAGCTCGGGAATCTCGCCGCGGCAGCGGTCGATGAACTCGTCATCCAGATCGAACGGCGCCAAGTCGGGGTCGGGGAACAGACGATAGTCGTCGGCCGTCTCCTTGACGCGCATGACCACGGTGCGCTTGCGGCTGGGCTCCCAGTGGCGGGTCTCCTGGTAGATGATGCCGCCCTCCTCGAGCACCTCGGCCTGACGGCAGATCTCGTAGGCAAGGCCGTCGTGCAGGCTCTTAAACGAGTTGAGGTTCTTGAGCTCGGTCTTGGTGCCCAGCTTGGTCTCGCCGCGGCGACGCAGGCTCACGTTGCCGTCGCAGCGCATGGAGCCCTTCTCCATGGAGCAGTCGGAAATACCCAGCGTCACAAAGATGCGACGGAGCTTTTCCATAAACAGACGCGCCTCCTCGGGCGTGCGCAGATCGGGCTCGGTCACGAGCTCAATCAAAGGCGTGCCGCAGCGGTTGTAGTCGACGAGCGACTCGGCCGCGGCGGTAATGCGGCCCTCGGCACCGCCCACGTGCACCATCTTGGCGGCGTCCTCCTCCATGTGGATGCGCAGGATGCGGATGGGCACGGTGTAAGAACCGTCCTCGCGACGCTCGGGCATCTGCATGTTGGAGGCATCGTAGCTGGCTAGGTGGCCGGCGCGCTGATTGCCCTCGCGCATCGTGGAGGACATGGACGTGGACAGGCCCTCGGCATTGGCCGAAGCGCTCGCCAGGCTCTGGGCCTCGGCCTCGCCAAACGCGCAGTCGGGGCGCTCGGCGGCACCGCGACCGGTCACGTCCAGATCCAGATGACCGTACATGGCAAAGGCGACCGGACCCTGCGTGGTCTGGAAGTTCTTGGCCATATCGGGATAGAAATAGTGCTTGCGGTAGAACATCGAGTGGCGCTGGATCTCGCAGTTGGTCGCGAGACCGGCCTTGACGATGCTCTCGATGGCGCGCTTGTTGGGCACCGGCAGGGCGCCGGGCAGGCCCAGGCACACCGGGCACACGTTGGCGTTGGGCTCGTCATCGTGGCTGAGCTTGCAGTTGCAGAACATCTTGGTATCGAGTGCGGTGAGCTCGGTATGGATCTCCAGGCCAATCACGGCCTCCCAATCCTGCAGGACCTCGGAAAGCTCCTTCATTACAGCTCGCCCCCCTTCCCGGCAAAATCGGGCGCGACGGAAAGCACGGGCGCGCCCGTGGCGGTATCGGCAAAGCCGCGCTCCAGGGCGCGGGCAAACGTGAGCAGCTGACGGTCCTTAAAGGCAGGGCCCACCAGCTGGGCAGAAACGGGCAGGCGGCTGTCCTCGCCCAGGCCCAGCGGCACCGAGATACCACCGTTGCCGCAAATGTTGAGCGAAATGGTGTACAGGTCGGAGAGATACATCTGCGTGGGGTCGCTGATCTCGCCGAACTTAAAGGCCGTACGCGGCGAAGCGGGCATAAGAATGGTGTCCACCTTGGCATACGCGGCGTCGTAGTCCTGCGTGATAAGCGTGCGGGCCTTTTGCGCGGCATAGTAGTACTTGTCGTACACGCCCGAGGAGAGCAGGTAGGCACCGAGCATCTGGCGGCGCTTGGCCTCGGCACCAAAGCCGTGGGCGCGGCTGAGCGAGCTCTGGTCGGACAGGTTGGCGCAGCCTTCCTCCTGGTAGCCATAGCGAATGCCGTCAAAACGAGCCAGGTTTGAGAACGCCTCGGCCGGGCCGATGACGTAGTAGGCGGCGATGGCAGCGTCCAGGTGCGGCAGGTCGACCTCCACGAGATCGGCGCCCTGGTTCTGCAGCTCCTGGGCGGCACGCTCAACAGCGGCCTTGACCTCGGGCGTCAGGCCCTCGGCCTCCATAAACGCGGGGATGATACCCACGCGCTTGCCCTCGATGCTGTCGTTGAGATGCTCGGTAAAGTCGACGGCACAATCCTGGCTGGTGCAGTCGTACGGATCGTGACCCGCACCGGTAAGCGCATTCATGGCCAGCGCGACATCCTCGACCGTGCGGCCAAAGGGTCCCACCTGGTCGAGCGACGAGCCAAAGGCAACCACGCCGTATCGGCTCACGGCGCCATACGTGGGCTTAAAGCCCACCACGCCGCACAGGCTCGCCGGCTGGCGAATCGAGCCGCCAGTGTCCGAGCCCAGCGA
The DNA here is from genome assembly GCF_003474365.1 of Collinsella sp. AF38-3AC. Classification (NCBI taxonomy): domain Bacteria; kingdom Bacillati; phylum Actinomycetota; class Coriobacteriia; order Coriobacteriales; family Coriobacteriaceae; genus Collinsella; species Collinsella sp. AF38-3AC. The sequence goes on along the minus strand of NZ_QROM01000010.1, from coordinate 4,524 downwards.
GAGCGCAACCTCGCCGGCAGCAACGGCGGCAGCGGAGCCGCCCGAGGAGCCGCCGGGCACGCGCTCGGTATCCCAGGGGTTGTTGGTGCGGTGGAACGCCGAGCTCTCGGTAGAGCTGCCAAAAGCAAACTCGTCCATGTTGACCTTGCCCATGGGCAGGCAGCCGGCGTCGAGCATGCGCTGAACGCAGGTGGCGGTGTAGACGCTCTGGTAGTCCTCGAGCATACGGGAAGCGCAGGTGGTGCGCGTACCCACGAGATTCATGTTGTCCTTGATGGCCAGCGGCACGCCCGCAAGCGGGGGCAGAGCCTCACCGGCGGCGCGGCGGGCGTCAATTTTGGCGGCAGCCTCGAGCGCGAGCTCGGGCGCCACCTGCAGAAATGCCTGGACCCCACCCTCGCGCGCCTCGATGGCCTCGAGCGAGGCCTGCGCGATCTCGGTGGCAGAGAAATCGCCGGCGGCAACGTGCTCGGCTAGCTGCGCGGCCGTGAATCGATCGAGATTGAGCTTCATTACTCGCTCTCCCCCTCTCCCAAAATGGACGGCACGCGGAAGTAGCGGTCGCGCACGCTGCCGGCGTTTTCGAGCGCGACATCGAGCGGCAGGTCGCGCTCGGGCTCGCGCAGGTCGTCGCCCATCACGTTGGACAGGTTTCCGATGGGATGGAACGTGGGCTCCACGTCGGGCAAGTCATATTGCAAGACGGGCTCGAGCATCTGGACGGCATCGTTCAGGTAGGACGTCATCTGGGTGAGCTCGTCATCGGCCAGTGCGATCTTTGCGTACTCGGCAATGCCGCGCACGTCTTTCTCGCTGAGTGCCATAGGCGCTCCCTTCCGCATAACAGTTAAACCGCTCTAGTATACAGGGCAACGCCGACTTGGAGCAGGCGCTTTACCCAAATGCAGCGAAAACGTAACGAGGTCGGCGGTTGGCAGGCGGCGGGCTGGCGGTTCCGCAACGAAACCGCACCGTCCACAACGAAAACCGTCGCGTCCATGGCGAAGACCGTCTCGACCACAACGAAAACCATCACAACATTCGACGCTTTTCGTCAAAATCGCGATTTTCATCGAATATTGTGATGGTTTGGAAGCCCCGACCACCACAAAGGTGCCTGTCCCCATTGAGGTGGTTCTGGAGAATGTCCTATGCCGAGACCTTGGCCTTGCGGCGCTTGCGGACCGCGTGAATAACGATGTCCAACAGCAACAGCACAATGGCTGCGACCACGATGAGCACGGCAAACTCGCGCTTGCCCCAGTGGCGGCCGGCCAGCGACTTTTGCTTGTCGACGTCCTTCTTGTTGTACTTGGTGCGCACGCAATGCACCAGCAGGCGATGGTCGTTCACGCCGTAGGGCGTGCAGGTAACGAGCGTCACCTTGTCGGCGCCGGGTTCGATGGTCAGCGACTCCATCTCCTCGGGCAGCACCACCTCGGAGTCCACCATCTTGTAGGCGAGCGTCTTGTTCATGGTGTGCAGCAGCACCAAGTCGCCGGGCTCCAGCGAATGGATGTCGTCGAACATACTCAGGTTGCGCATGCCCGAGTGCGCGGTGAGCACGCAATGCGTCGAGGTGCCGCCCACCGGCAGGCTCGTGCCCTCCAGGTGGCCGACGCCCGCCATAAGGACTTCCTCGCTTGTGCCGTGGTAAATGGGCATGCTCACGTCGATGGAGGGGATCTCGACCCAGCTCATCATGGGATCGCGGTCAAAAATGAGCTGCTGGGCGTAGGGCTCGATCTGGTCGGCGGGGAGCTCGGTGGCCTCGCCCGCCAGCTGCTCGTTAAAGGAGCGCGCCTGGAGCAGGATGCGCTCGCGCTCCTCGGCAGACAGCGCGTCCACGGTGCTGGACACCGTGCTAATCTGGTTGAACACGCCCGAGGCCTCGAGCCGGTCCAAGATCCACGGCCAGGTCATAAGGCCCACGCCAATAAGGATGATGACGATGGTGATGAGCCGGTCGGCCCAGCGCGGCAGTCGCTTGCGACGCCGTTTGGGCTTTGGTTGAGGTTTGGGCTGAGGGCTTGAGCCGCCGTTGTCCGCGGCGTTATTGCTCTTCATATGTTTGGCGCCCTGCACCATCGCCGGTCACTCCTCTACAGCTCAAGTTGTCTAAACAAATAATAGCCGATTAGCGAGCTTCCACGCCGGACAACGCAGCTAGACTGCACCGTCCGGGCCACGCACCCACTCAACCAATCAAGCCATATGTTGCTTTCATCGTCTCGAGCAGCTGCACCATCGTTGCGCCCGCAACCCCGATCTGTTTCAGATTGACGTCGCCCACCTCACAATCTTTAACAAACGCAAGCATATCGTCCTTCAATTCTCCGCGCAGGTCGACACCTTCCGACTCGCCAAGCAGCTGAGCAAGCCTCAGCGCATCGCGTTTATGCTTTTTTACCTTCCTCGAATCAACATTCTCCCCCGCTTCCCTTCTAGCTTTTAGGTCGAGATACGCCTTCGCTTTGAACGGGACAATGTATTCCGTACCCAGGACCGAAACGCCGCCTACGGTCCGAATTCCCTGAAGGAACAAGCTGTAGTAAGCATCGTCCAACAAAATTGCCGAAAGACTGCTTATGTTTTCATCAACGTGAATTGGCGCCACATCAATCCCCTCACGACCCTTTAGAAAGTCGGGGCACTTCCCGAAGAGTTCGATCATATGAGGGTAACCCGGCCTCTTAGGCTCTGTAAACCGATAAAAACATGAGTCTTTGCCTTCGCCCCAGCCGCAGCGATAACCGCCATCACGCACCAAAGTCCATATAGCTTCTGCCGTCTGAGGCAACCGGTCATCGGCGACAATTACCACATCAAAATCGTGAGTCGCCCTAAACGGAAGTCCCGCCTCCGCGAGCAAAATGTCGCATGCCGTGCCGCCGATAAGAGCATACGATCCTGCAGCTTCTTGCATATGCTGCTGAAATTTTTGGAGACCTTCTACAGCGCTTCTTGCCATGGATATTCCTTTCCAAACATGCGATCGACTTCGAGCTGAATTCGCTCATCGTCGATTGCCGCCAAAGATAGCGCAAGCGAAATGTCGTCGACACGGGAGGAACCGGCAAACACGGGCGCATAGCGCCACACTTGGATCATCGCCGTTTCGTTATCCGGCAACTCCCCGTCTGCGACTTCGAGGTTGCTCAGTTGACGCCATGCACTTCTTAAGACGGCCTTTTGTTCCATACCCGGCGTAGCGAGCATGGAACGCGCAGCGAGCGCCGTCTCCCCGGCGTCAGCAAGATAGTCGATCCGCGGCGTCTTCCTTGCAAAACAGACCTTCGAGACTGGCGAGGAGAGCTCTGCCATGTGCTCGCTGAGCAGAAGATCAACGGCAACAGGGAACACAACGACACGTCGCTCGCGACGCTCGCGCTTCGCGAGCCCCCTGTCAACAAGCTCGGTTATGGCCTCACTCGCGCGGCTTGCCGAAATCCCAAGCGCACGACAAAGGTCATAGGGACGATATGGCTCCTGGGCTGCTCCCCAGATTGCGGCAGCTTGCGCGTTGGGTGACATCTTGGTCGCGCGATTATAAAACCGGGCACCGCCCCTCTCCGTGCAAGCTGTGCCCATAAATGGAAGAAAAGCCTGTCTACCTGGGCAGACAAAGGGAATCCCTTGTGCGACCAATGCTTTGCGCTGACGTGCATCGGCATCAGGAAACGAAACGACAACAGGAGTCTCCGCGCGCAAGGCTAGCTGACTATAGACTCTCTTAGCCTCGGGAAGCCCGACGCCAGTAGGCAAACTTGCAAGCAAAAACGAAAAACCGTTTGCGTCAACAGCGCGGACCTCAATCGCCCGCAGATGCAACGGCAAGTGCGCGGATCCAGGCCAATTTTTGGTCTTGGCGGAGAGGCCTAGTGCTTCTTGTAAGTAGATTAGCGCTTCGTTCATTTCCATCGTTTTCGTTTGATTCCAGTTTATATTGGAATTATACATAATTTTCGGAATTAACGAGCTTCCTCTTATGCATAGGCCCGCATTTGCGTTTTCAAAATGTCCCGAATCGGCGGGGCGATTCGGGATACAATGTCAATAGAAAACGACGCACCCCGCGTAAATGTTTGGGAGCGCGGGCGGCCTAGTTTTCAGCTTTTGTTAAATGCCCGGGCTCCGAACCCCGGGCATTCTTATTTGCGCTTGTTACGGCGCAAATGCCTTCTACCGTCCGCACCGCGCGTGCGCCTACGGACCTTAAACCGAACCTCATACGAGTCAAGAAACGCGATGACGAACGAGCCCACCGCCGCGAGGGCGGCGAGCGCGTTAAGGAATTTCAGCATTTGGGGACCTCCGATCGAGTCGTCGGCCGCCCGCGCACGGGATGCGTCGCAAGGGTATTTTACTGCGAGCACTCGCACTTACAGCTGGTAAACGCAATATTTGCAAACATCTGTTCGATATTCATACGCTTGATACATCGGGCAATGGAGCCTGGCTGCGTTATCCCAATCAAAACCACCCCTAAAAGGGGTGGTTTGCTCTTAGGGTATAACCCTTGGA
>NZ_QROM01000001.1:340623-347147 GCF_003474365.1 Collinsella sp. AF38-3AC | reverse complement strand
ACCTTGGAGGGGTCCTCGGCCATGAACTCCTTGGCCTGCTCCTCGGTGTAGAACGGGCCGATCGGCTTGGTCGGGTTCTTGAACGCGGGGTCGTCGGGGTCGCACTCGATCTGGGTGACGACGGTGGCGGCGTGCCAACGCTTGTAGCGCTTGTGCATCTCGCGGCCGATGCCCTGCTGCAGGTGGTAGCCGATGTAGCCCTGGGACATGGCGCCGCACTCGGGCAGCGGCATCTCGGGGGTGCCGATGGCGTCGTGGGCAGCGGCGAAGGCGTTCTGGATCATGCCGACCTGCGGGCCGTTGCCGTGGGTGATGATGATCTCGTTGCCCTGCTCGATAAGACCGAGGAGAGCGTGGGCGGTGTTGCTCACGGCCTCGATCTGCTCGACGGGGTTGTTGCCGAGGGCGTTGCCGCCGAGGGCGACGACAATACGATCGGGCTTTCCGTACGGTTTACTCATAGTGTTCGTTCACTTCCCAGCTACTAGCGAAGCGTCGCGTACATCATGGCCTTAATGGTATGCATGCGGTTCTCGGCCTCCTGGAACACGCGAGACTGCGCGCTCTCAAAGACCTCGTCGGAAACCTCCATCTCGGTCACGCCGAACTTCTCGGCAATCTCGGCGCCGATGGTGGTCTGCGTATCGTGGAAGCTCGGCAGGCAGTGCATAAAGATGGCGCCGGGGTTTGCCTTGGCCATGACCTCGGGCGTTACTCGATAGGGAGAGAGAAGATCGATTCGGCTCTTCCACAGCTCCTCAGCCTGGCCCATACCGACCCAAACGTCCGTATAGATCACGTCTGCATCCTTGACGCCCTCGTCGATATCCTCAGTGAGCTGGATCGTGCAGCCATTCTGAGCGGCGATCTCCTGGCAGCGCTCAAGAAGCTCGGGATCGAAGTGCGTGGCGCCCTCGACATCGCCCTTGGGTCCGCAGGAGCAGAAGTTAATGCCGAGCTTGGCGCAGATAACCATCAGGGAGTCGCTGACGTTGCCCTGCTCCTTGCCCATATAGGTGAGCTTCATGCCGCGCGTGTCGCCAAACTCCTCACGCATGGTGAGAATGTCGGCAAGGGCCTGGGTGGGATGGTACTCGTTGGTCAGACCGTTCCAGACGGGAACGCCAGCCTTGGCGGCAAGCTCCTCGACGATCGACTGGTCGGAGCCGCGATACTCAATACCGTCATACATGCGACCGAGCACGCGGGCGGTATCCTCGATGGACTCTTTCTTGCCCATCTGCGACGAGCCGGGGTCGAGGTAGGTCACGCCCATACCCAGGTCCATACCGCCGACCTCGAAGGCACAGCGCGTGCGCGTGGAGGTCTTCTCAAACAGCAGGACAATGTTCTTGCCCTCGAGAAAGCGGTGCGGATAACCGGCGCGCTTCATATCCTTGAAGTTCTTTGAGAGGTCGAGCATGTACTCGATTTCCTCGGGCGTAAAGTCAAGCAGGGTAAGAACGCTTCGACCAGAAAGATTAAGAGCCATGATTTGAGTCCTTTCGATTGTTGGAACACACAAGGAGGGATGGGCGGCGCAGACGCACACGCGCCGCCCAGATACGCTAACGCTGACTAGATTTCCTCACGCCAGAACGGCATGGTCATGCAGCGCGGGCCGCCGCGACCGCGAGAAAGCTCCTCGGAGGGAGCGACGAGCAGCTCGACGCCAGCCTTGTAAAGAGCATCGTTGGTGACAACGTTGCGCTCATACACGCAGACCTTGCCCGGTGCGACCGCAAGAGTGTTGGAACCATCGTTCCACTGCTCACGGGAGGCCTCGATCGGATCGCCGCCACCGCACTCAATCATGGTGATATGGTCCATACCCGTCGCAAGCTCGAGGATATGCTGCAGGGTGCCCTCGAGTTCCTCGATATGCACCTCCCCCTCTGCATCGCCCTTGGTCAGGCGGTAGGCACGAAGCGTCTGGTAGATGCCGGGATAGACCGTGAACTTATCGCGATCGACCTGCGTGCAGACGGTGTCGAGGTGCATGTAGGCGTAGCCGTGCGGGATCTTGATGGCATAGATGTTCTCGATCTCGGCCTCATCGGAACCCCAGAACATATTCTTGGCGAGCTCATCGATGGCCGCAGTCTGGGTGCGCTCGGAAATACCGATGGCGAGCGTCTTGGCGTTGATGTTGAGGATATCGCCGCCCTCGATATGCCACTCGCTGTTGTGGTCGTACCAGATGGGGCTACCGGCGTAATCGGGATGGTTGCGCAGCACCGTTTCGTAGAAGATTACCTCGCGGTTGCGCTGATTCCAGTACATGCGGTTCATGGTAGCGCCCTTGCCCACGACAGCCAGAGGGTCACGGGAGAAATACGAGGCCGGCATGGGGAACAGCACCATATCGTCAGCCTTCAACTCCTCGCCGTCCATACTGGCAAGAGAACCGCCAACCTTGGGGATCTCGAGGTCGCGAACGTAGAGGCCGCCCATGGCAGCAAGGACAAACTCCTTGTTGTCCTTAATCGAATCAAGCTTCTCGACAACGGCCTGGCGAAGGGCCGCGTTGGAGATGCCGGACTCACCCATGAACTTCGTCATGAACTCTGCGCGAGTGCCCTCGACTTTGTCAAACGTCTCAGCGAGCAGCTCTTCCATATAGACGACCTCGGCGCCAGCGCCGCGAAGAAGGTCGGTAAACTGATCGTGCTCTTTCTGGGCATAGTCCAGATAGAACGCATCGTGAATCCAAACGCGGTCGAAATCCTCCGCCTTCATGTTTACAAGATCCATACCGGGGCGATGGACGCACACCTTCTTGAGGGCGCCAATCTCGCTATGAACGTTCAGTCCTTTGTTCATCTCTATCCTTCTTTCTCACAACTTGTATGTGGGGTTTTGCTTTTACGGCAGGGGGATAAGGCCCGAAACCGCAGTGAATGCCATGCAGATAACGCTCACGACCAGGAAGAATTTCCAAGCAACCTTCCACCACTGGCCAAGCGGAATCTTGCAGACGCCAAGACCGGCAACGAGCATCGCGCTTGTTGGCGAAATGAGAGACATGGCCGCGCTGCCCATGGAAAGACCCGTAACTGCAGCCTCGGGGTTTAAGCCCATCAGCTCAACAAGCGGGCCGAAAATGGGAATCGTAAGAGCAGCGATGCCCGAGGAGCTCGGAACGAGGATCGACAGAAGGTTATCCACGACATAGAGAATGCTCGTAAAGATAACTGCCGGAACTCCAGAGAGAGCCGTGGCGAGCGTGTTGAGAATCGTATCGATGATGAGGCCGTCATTGGCGATTACGAGGATTCCGCGGGCGAGGCCAACAACGATGGCAGAGAACGCGAAGTCTGCAATTCCCTTAACGAACTCGCCAGCGATCTCCTTCTCATTCATCCCGGAAACAACACCCGAAAGAAGAGCCATGGCCAAGAAAATCGCAGAGATCTCGTTCATGTACCAGCCCTGGGTTACCAGACCCCAAATGATAGCGCCAAGTCCAAGCACGAAAATAACCATGACGGCTTTTTGCCTAGCGGTGAACTCGCTATCGAGGAGATTCTCGTCCGCGCCAAACTCTTTGCGCTTCTCGATATCATCGTGGAAAGCTGGGGATACCTCGGGATTCTTCTTAACCTTGAGGGCATACATCACAACCCATGCGATGGCAACTGCAGTGAGCACGACAAGGGCGATAGTACGCAACCAAAGCTGGGGGTTGCCCTGGATGCCGAGGATGCCCTGGGAAATCAGGACGTTGAACGGGTTAACGGTAGATGCGATGTATCCGATACGGGCACCCACAAACACCGTCATGAACGCTGTAATTGAGTCGAAGCCCATGGCCATCATGATCGGCATAAGAATCGCAAAGAACGGAAGCGTCTCCTCTGCCATACCAAAGGTGCTGCCGCCCAAGGCAAAAAGCACCATTAGGATCGGAATGATGAGGACGTCCTTGCTCTTGAACTTCTTCACCACTCGGGCGACGCCGCTCGTGATGGCTCCGGTCGCCGTGATGACCTGGAAGGAACCTCCCACGATCATAATGAATGCAACGACCTCGACCGCTTGCTGGATGCCGATCGCAGGGGCCTCAAGTACTTCGAAGATGCCTTGGCGAAGATCGACCTCGTTGCCGTCCTCGTCCGTATAGACCTTATCGACAGGCTCATAGGTGCCCGAGACTGTTACCTCGCGACCGTTAACCTCCTGGCGCTCAAACGAGCCCGAAGGCACGACCCAGGTCAGAACGGCAAATACGGCCATCAAGACGAGAATGATGGTGTACACGTGCGGGACTCGAAGAGTGCGCTTCTTTTCTGTCTCTGCCATCTCTCCTCCTTAATTCAGGGGTTTTTCGTTGCCGGCAAAGCCATTGTGTCATCGCGCAAAACATCCTTCCGTCTCTTCGCCCGTCAACGAAGCGCATCGACCCGTAAACGGCCTTTAGATTGATGTAATTCGTCAATTTACTTTGCTAATTGATGTTTAACATCAATTAGCAGCTCGGTTCGTGCCATTTACCTGTGACAGATATGATGTAAATTGAAACAATCTCGTAATGTGCCACTATGGAAGCAATAAATACTCATCGCCAAAGCGAGGTCTTATGTCCGCACTACATGTTCAAAACGAAATAGGAAAGCTAAAAAAGGCCCTCCTGCACTGCCCCGGCTCCGAAACGCGCAATTACCCCGACGGGCAGTTCAATCAAGTCTTTACGCTACGCCCGTCTAGCAGCTCATTCGATCTTGAAAAGGCTCTCAAGGAGCATCATGCTTACTCGACGATGCTCGAGCGCGAAGGAGTAGAGATTCTCTATCTTGAAAACCTTCTTACCGAAGCCCTTGATGCGACAGACCAAGCGCGTCGCTCCTTTATCGATAGCTTCATTAGAGAATGCGGCGCGTGCGGCATTGAGCTCGAGTCCGCTATTCGCGATTACCTCGAGCACATCGAGGGCTCCCGCGCTCTGGCCCAAGCGGCCGTCAACGGCATCCGTTATTCCCAGGTCTTCGATACGGATAAGGAGATATTCAGCCTCGCAAAACTGACGGGAGATGCATACTCGCCCGACGACCTTCTCGTAAGCCCCCTTAACACCATGTGGTTCACACGCGACCCGGCGAGCGTCATCGGCGAAGGCGTCACACTCAACCATATGTACTGGCCGGAGCGCAACCGTGAGGTTATCGCCTACAAAACGATTTTTACATATCACCCAGATTTCCGCGAGGCTCCTCAGTTCTTCAAGCATGAATCGACTTACCACTTTGAAGGCGGCGACCTGCACAACCTCAACTGCGAAAACGTAGCCGTTGGAATCTCCCAACGAACCGAGCCAGCGGCGATAGACACCCTAGCAAATAACTTGCTCTGGGATGAGAACTCTGCTATTGAGTCCGTATGGGCCATACAGGTCCCCTACGATGACCTCTGTATCCATCTCGACACATATTTCGCTCGCGTTGGCTACGAGACATTCCTCGTTGACCGTGAGCTTCTCGATCAAGCACGGGTCTACCGCATTACACGGGGCAGATCGGAAAGGACAACCCGGGCGCGTCATGTCGAAGGCGGTCTGAAAGAAGCGCTGAGATTAGCTCTGGGCTCAAATTCGTTGCAATTTATCTTTTGCGGTGGCTCAAATCCCGGAGCAGCAGAGGTCGAAAGGTCCAACAATGCCACAAGCACCCTTTGTTTGGAGCCCGGCAAGGTCTGCGTATACGAAGAAAACGTCAAAACCAACAAAGCGCTGGAGCAGGCAGGTATTGAACTTGTTCCCATCTCTATCTTCGAGCTGACAAACGGCTTTGGCGGTCCCAACTGCCTCTGCCTTCCCCTCGTCCGCACTTCATAAAATGGGAACGGGTCAAAACATAAAGGCGCTTCGCAAGCGCGATCAGCTAACACAGGAGGAGCTCGCGACACTCGTCGGCGTCTCCAAAGAAACGGTATGCCGCTGGGAAAAGGATCGTTATGCAATCCGCCGCTCAACGTTGCTCAAGATAGTATCGACATTTAACCTGCAGCTCGACGACCTCACATCTGAAACCGCAGGGCTTGCCGCAAAGCTCGACCACGAGGGGCGGAAGGGGGAATCCAAAGAAGTTACTACTGATTCCCTTTGCGATGTATTTAAAATCCAGATGACAGGAGGCAGAACGGGACTTAAACAAACCGGAACAACCGCGCTTCCCTCATCCGTATTCAAGAAACATCGCGAGTGCTTCTTTGTTCAAATGGACACATCCGCCATGTCCAAATGCTACCCGATTGGATCCCTTCTCCTCGTGGATCCCAGCCTAAAACCCTGGAACGGATGCTCCGTCCTCGCCTTGGCCGATAATTCGAGAATCGTCATACGGCGTTATAGCACCGGCACGAATACCGTGATGCTCTCATCCCACTCATATCGCACAGCGGAACCGGATATCGTGCTGGACAAACGCCGAATTAGGATTCTGGGAGTCATCGTTTGGTTTCAGGCGTCTCATGATCTGAGCGTCTAATCAAATTTGATCTTGTTTACCTCCCCCATATGCTCACAACTC